>NZ_JBFAXR010000006.1:0-147347 GCF_040680895.1 Streptomyces sp. NPDC051940
GCCTGCTGGACGAGGCGGACGACTCCGGTGGCCTGCTGCTCAACGGCGACCTTGTCAAGCTCGGCACCGGCCAGGACGTGCGTGGCCGGGGCCGGTGTGCAGGCCGCGCCGGGCGAACCAGCCGGCCGCCGCCAGCCGGAGCGCGTCGCCGCCGCCCGGCGGCTCGGGGCGCGCGGGGGCGGCGGAGAGGGCGG
Source organism: Streptomyces sp. NPDC051940 (assembly GCF_040680895.1). Taxonomy (NCBI): domain Bacteria; kingdom Bacillati; phylum Actinomycetota; class Actinomycetes; order Kitasatosporales; family Streptomycetaceae; genus Streptomyces; species Streptomyces sp. NPDC051940. The sequence continues at coordinate 195 of NZ_JBFAXR010000006.1, forward strand.
CCGCGAGCTCGGGCAGCGCCGGCAGCCCCGCCTCGTCCGCCATGGCCACGGTCCGCTCCATGCGCACCTCCGTCGGCACCCTCGGTTGACCGCCGGTCGTTCCGACCCGCGCCGGCTCTCGATGAACTCCCGGTCGATCCCTCCACCTTCGCAGATCGGGGCTGGTGGCGGCGGGAGGCTTCACCCGCCCCGGTGACGCGGGGTGCCTCGCCACCGGGGCCGCGCGGGTGGTTCAGTGCCGCTCGCGGGCGCCGTCGCGGGTGCGGCCCGGGGCCACCATGCGTTCGGGGTGGCGGCGCAGGAACTCGCCCTCCAGTTCGGCCATGCGGGTGTTGTGGGCGGCGAGCGCGGCCGGGGAACCGTGCAGCAGGGTGTCGTGCCGGGTGCGGTGGATCGTCTCCAGCTCCCGGATGAGCTGGTGCTCCTCCAGCTCATGGGGCGCGACGCCGTGGGGGCGGCCGTCCTTCTCGCTGTCGGGGTCCTCTGACATGGCAGCGTCCTCTCGGCTCGGCGGTCTGAGGCCAGGATCGGGTACCCGGCGCGAGGCGGCTATTCAGGAGGGGTTGCGGGTCACGGATCGTCCGTATGATGATACGGATCTGCTCACTATGCGAGAAGATCGCTAGGCTGCGGACATGGCTACCTACACCCACGGGCACCACGAGTCCGTCCTGCGCTCCCACCGCTGGCGCACCGCCGAGAACTCCGCCGCGTACCTCCTCGGCGAGCTGCGCCCGGGGCTGCGGGTGCTGGACGTCGGCTGCGGTCCCGGCACCATCACCGCCGATCTCGCCGAGCGCGTCGCCCCGGGCCGGGTGACGGCCGTCGACACGGCACCGGGCGTGCTCGAGGACGCCCGGGCGGAGGCGGAGCGGCGCGGCGCGACCACCGTGGACTTCGCGGTGGCGGACGTGGAGCGGCTGGACTTCCCGGACGACTCCTTCGACGTCGTCCACGCGCACCAGGTCCTGCAGCACGTCGGCGACCCCGTGCGGGCGCTCGCCGAGATGCGCCGGGTGTGCCGGCCGGGCGGCGTGGTCGCGGCGCGCGACTCGGACTACGCGGCGATGACCTGGTACCCCGCGGCGCCGGAGCTGGACGACTGGCTGGCGCTGTACCGGCGGGTCGCCCGGTCGAACGGCGGCGAACCGGACGCCGGGCGGCGGCTGCTGAGCTGGGCGCGGGCGGCGGGCTTCACGGACGTCACGGCCGGCGCCTCGGTGTGGTGTTTCGCCACGCCGGAGGAGCGCGCGTGGTGGAGCTCGCTGTGGGCGGACCGGACGACGGCCTCCTCGTACGCGGGGATCGCGGTCGGCGGCGGACACACCACGGCGGAGGCGCTGGAGCGGATCGCGGCGGCGTGGCGGACGTGGGGCGAGGCGCGGGACGGGTGGTTCAGCGTGCTGCACGGGGAGATCCTCTGCCGGGTGTGAGACCGCCCCGGGCGCCTTGCGGGGTCCGCGGGGCGCCCGGCAAGATCACCGCATGCGCTACGTCATTCTTGGGGCAGGGGCCGTCGGCAGCACGATCGGCGGACGGCTGCACGATTCCGGGCACGAGGTGGTCCTCGCCGCCCGCGGCAGACAGTACGAGGCGCTGCGCGCCGACGGTCTGCGCCTGACGCTGGCGGACGGCGTCCGCTCGCTGCGGATACCGGTCGTCGGCGGACCCGACGAGCTGGAACCGGGCGGCGACGACGTACTCCTGGTCGCGGTCAAGACGCAGGACGCGGTGGCCGCCCTCGACGCGTGGGCGCCACGGCACGGCGCGACCCCCGTGATCTGCGCGCAGAACGGCGTGGAGGGCGAGCGCCTGGCACTGCGGCGGTTCGCCGAGGTGTACGGGATGTGCGTCTGGCTGCCGTCGGTGTTCGTCGAACCGGGCGTGGTGGCGGCGCCGTGCGCGCCGCTCACCGGCGTGCTGCATCTGGGGCGTTACGGCGCGGGGCCCGACGACACCGCGCACCGGGTCGCCGGGGACCTGGAGAAGAGCGGCTTCGCGGCGCCGGTCGTCGCGGACGTGATGCGCTGGAAGTACGCCAAGCTGCTGTCGAACCTGGGCAACGCCCTGGACGCCCTGACCGGCGACGTCAGCTCACCGCAGGCGGCGGACCTGCTGGCGCGGGCGCGGACGGAGGGCCGCGCGGCGCTTCAGGCGGCAGGCATCGCGTACACACCGGCCGACGAGGAGCGCGCCGTGCGGGGTGACCGCGTGCGTCCGCAGCCGGTCGAGGGGGTGCCGAAGACGGGCGGTTCGTCGTGGCAGAGCCTGGCGCGCGCCACGGGGTCGATCGAATCGGACTACCTGAACGGCGAGATCGCGCTGCTGGGCCGCACCCACGGCGTACCGACGCCCGTCAACGACCTCCTCCAGCGGGAGGCCGCCGCGGCCGCCCACGCGGGGCGGGGGCCGGCGAGCATGACGGCGGCGGAACTGGCGGGGCTCGTGGGGTGATCCGGCCCGGGCGGTCGGATCTCAGGCGCCCGTCGTCGAGCCGGGGCGGACGATCATCAGGACGGTGACCGTCGCCCACAGCAGGTTGAACAGCCCCGTGAGCATCGCCAGCTGTGCGGTGTGGGCGCGCTCGACCGGCTGCCCGGCGTCGACGGCCTCCAGCAGCTCGTCCTGGCGCGGCAGGACCAGGACCGCCAGCACGCCGGCGGCCGCCGCTGTCAGCGTGATGGAGGCGATGAGCCAGGCGTCGCCCAGGACGCCCATCGCGGAGGCCGTGCCGAAGCCGAACAGCGGGACGGCCAGGCCGACACCGGCGTAGACGCGGCAGATGCGGTGCAGCAGGCGGACGGTGCCCGCCCCCGCGTCCGTCTCCGCGTCGGCGCGGGCGCGGCGGACGGCCGCGGGGTACATGCTGGCGGCGACCGTCACCGGGCCGACGGCGAGGATGGCCGCGATGACGTGCAGGGAGAGCAGGAGCTTGGTCACGGGAGCGGGGGCGCCTTCCTGAGGGTGGCCACGGGTTTGCCCGCCCCACGCTAGGAAGCGGCCCGTCGTCCGCCCAGTGGCTGGAACGACAACAATCCACGGATTCCCGCCAGCACCCCGCGCCGTGGCCGTCCCGTACAACCCCAGTTCATCGGGCTGGCGGGAACCCGCCTATCGTGGGGAAATGCACACCGTGGCGATCCTGGTCCTGGACGACGTGATCTCCTTCGACATGGCGGCCCCGCTGTGGACCTTCCGGCTCACGCGGCTCCCCGACGGCCGCCATCCGTACCGGGTGCGCGTCTGCGCGCCGACGCCCGACGTACGGTCCGACGGGATGACCATCCACGCCGAGTGGGGGCTCGAGGCGCTGGCCGACGCCGACACCGTCATCGTGCCCGGCTGCACGGAGGAGGCCGCCCCGCCGTCCGCCGAGGTCCTGGACGCGCTGCGCCGGGCCGCCGCGGCGGGCACCCGGATCGCGTCCGTGTGCGTGGGCGCCTTCATCGTGGCGGAGGCGGGTCTGCTGGACGGCCTGAAGGCGACGACCCACTGGATCGCCGCCGCCGAACTGGCCCGCCGCCACCCCCTGGTCGAGGTCCAGCCGGACGTGCTGTACGTCGACAACGGCCAGATCCTCACCTCCGCGGGCGCGGCGGCGGCCCTGGACCTGTGCCTGCACATGATCCGCCGGGACTTCGGCTCGGCGGTGGCCGCGGACGCGGCGCGGATGTCGGTGATGCCGCTGGAACGGGAGGGCGGCCAGGCGCAGTTCATGACGCACGCGTACCCGCCGGTGCCGCGGGGCTCCGCGCTGCAGCCCGTGCTCGACTGGATCGAGGACAACCTCGCCCGCGAACTGACGCTGCGCGACATGGCGGAGCGGGCCGGGATGAGCGAGCGGACGTTCAGCCGCCGGTTCCGCGAGCAGACGGGCAGCACCCCGCTGCAGTGGCTGCTGCGGGCCCGGGTGCGACAGGCGCAGTACCTGCTGGAGACGACGGACCACCCCGTCGAACGCATCGCCCACCGCGCGGGCTTCGGCTCCCCGACGGCGTTCCGCGAACGCTTCCGCCGGGTGGTCGGCACCACGCCGCAGTCGTACCGGGCCGCCTTCCGCGGCGGCGGTCAGGTGGCGGTGACGGCGGGCTGACCCGACTTGCCGTTCGCAATACGAACTAATATGGTTCGTGTTACGAACTCAATCGGTGGAGGGGGAACACGATGTCCGCACAGGAAGTCGTCTTCGGATTCGGCGCGCACAGCAGTATCGACGACGCGGCCGAACTGCTGCGCATGGTGCGGCAGGCCGACCGGGACGGGCTCGACCTCTTCTCGCTGTCCGACCACCCCTACCTCGGCGGCCGGCTGGACGCGTACGCCGCACTCGGCTTCCTGCTCGGCCGCACGGAGCGCATCGCGGGCTTCGCCAACGTCACCAACCTGCCGACCCGGCCCGCCCCGATGCTGGCCCGGACGGTCACGTCGCTGTCGGCGCTGTCCGAGGGGCGGGTGGTGCTCGGTATGGGCGCGGGCGGGCTGTGGGACCGCATCGCCGCCATGGGGGTGCCGCGGCTGTCGCCGGGCGAGGCGGTGGAGGCGTTCGAGGAGGCCATCACCCTGGTCAAGCGGCTGTCCGGGGGCGGGGCGCCGGTCACCTTCCACGGCCGCCACTACCGGGTGGACGGGATCGAGCCGGCGCCCGTCGCCGCGCCCCTGGTGTGGACCGGGTCGAACGGCCGCAAGTCCCTGGCCGCCACCGGCCGCGTGGCCGACGGCTGGATCCCCGGGCACGCGGCGGACTGGCTCAGCGACCGCTACCGGACCTCCCGTCCCGTGATCGACGAGGCGGCGGCGTCCGTGGGCCGCGCCCCGGCCGACGTCCGCACGGTCTACAACTTCCCCGGCCGCATCACCGACCGCCCGCTGTCCGCCACGCGCGACGCGGAACGCCGCTGGCTGGGCGGCTCCGTCGAGCAGTGGACCGAGGAGCTGACCGGCGCCGTGCTGGAGCACGGGGCCTCGGGCTTCATACTCTTCGACGCCGGCCACGGCTCCCCGGACCCGCGCACCCTCGCCCGCTGGGGCGCGGAGGTCGCCCCGGCGGTGCGGGAGGCGGTCGCGAAGGAGCGGGGCTGAGGGGCGCGCGGGTCCGGCCCACGGGATCGGCGGCGCGCGCCCCTTCGCGCACTCAGTACTGCGCCAGGTCCCGTACGACCACGCGGGCCAGCCGCCGGGCCGCCGGGCGCAGTTCCTCGTCGACCGCCTTGGCCTGCGCCTCGTCCAGGGTGATCCGCGCGGGGACCTGCTCGCCCTCGCGGATGCGCCGGGCGCGCAGGTGCGTCGGCGGGTGCGTGGTGTCGACGGCGTGACCCCGGGCCTCGTCGACGCGGCGCAGGCGTTCGAGTTCCCGGGGCGGCACCGTGCGCACGGCCTCCGTGACCTGCTCCCACAGACCGTCCTCGATCGCCCGGGCGTCCACACCGGCCCGGCGGGTGCCGGCCAGGGCGGACTGCCGCCGCAGCACGGACTCGGCGGTGCCGTGCTGCGCCAGCCGGTCGAACAGCCCCGCCGCCGCCTCGCTGGATCCGGTACGGGCGGCGAGGTCGTCGGCGTGGTACTCGGCGCGCTGCGTGGAGCGCAGCATGAGCCGGCTCAGCAGCATGGCCGTCCAGACCGCCAGGGCGTACGGCACGGTCATGACCGCGCTGATCACGAACTCGACGGGCCCGGACGGGCGGTCCGGCACGAGCACCCGGATCCACTCGGACAGCGACCGCATGGCCGTGCCGATGACGAGGTTCCCGCCTGTGTCGCCGTTCACGAAGTGCCCGAACTCGTGCCCGAGGAGCGCCACCCGCTCCTGCGGACCGAGCGCGCTCCACAGCGCCATGCCGATCTCCAGGCGCCGCCCGCGGCGGATCCCGTAGGCCATGACCGAGGCGTTGTACTCGGGGCTGACCTCGACCACGTCCACCCGGCGGGTGCCGTAGTCGTCGGCGATCCGGTCCAGCAGCTCGAACAGCTGCGGAGCGTCCTGCCGCCGCAGCCGCGGCAGTTCGTCGTCCAGCTTGGGGAACCGCGGGCGCAGCAGGACCACCAGCGCGAGACAGAACACCCCGTACGCCGGATAGATCCCCTTCCCCCAGCCGAGGGCGATGAACAGCACGCCCCCCACGAGCAGGGCGACCGTGACACCGTGCACCAGCCAGGCCACGGCGTACGCGGCCAGCGTCGTCGCGTCACGCCGCGGTCTGCCCGCCGGCCGCCCGCCGGACAGTTCGGCGTACAACCGCTCGCCGTACGTCCTGGCCAGCCTCCGCTGGAACGCCGCCAGCCGCCCACCCCGCGGCTCCTCGGCGACCGGGTCCACGTTCCACCCGCAGCCGTCGCACCAGACGACGAACCTCGGGTCCACGGGCATGTCCGCACCGCAGTCCGGACACGCCCGTCTCTCGCCCGCCGACACGCCGGCGGACACTCCCTCGCTCATATGATCCCTCCCGATTCGGGGGGAGATCATATGCACGTCCGTGCTGGTCAGGAACCCTACGGACGCATCCGGAAGTCATAGTCCGCCGGGAGCGGATGGCGCAGGCGCGCCTCGGCGCGGACGTCGCCCGTCACCGGGCCGTCCCCGGCCTCCAGCCGCTCCGCGATCGCGTACCAGACCTCGGCCAGGATCTCCGCGCCCTCGCGCAGGTCGGGGACCTCGAAGCCCGCGTCGAAGATCTCCCGGGCCTCCCGGACCCGGCCCTGGGCCAGCAGGACCTGGGCACGCAGCAGTTGGAGGCGGCCGCGCTCCAGCACCGAGGGGCTGAGGCGGTCCAGGACGCGGGCGGCGGCGTCGTGGCGCGCCACCGCCAGCAGCGCCGGAACCGCCTCGCAGGCGAGGGCCGTGAGGAGCGCCGTGCCCGCCGCGCAGCGCTGGACGGACTCCTCGTACAGGTCCACCGCCCGCTCCGCCGAGCCGGTCACCGCCTCCGCGACGGCGAGGCACCGCAGCGTCCACGGCGCCGGACCGGCACCGGCACCGGCATCCGCGTCGGCACCCACGCCGTCGCCGGCGCCCGCACCCGCACCCGCGTCCGCCGAGCGCTGCCAGCTGCGCACCGCCTGCGAGAGGTCGCCCGCGTGCCACTGCGCCACCCCGAGGTGGTAATCCGTGAGCGCGGACGGCGGCGCCGCCTCCAGCAACTCCCGCCAGGGCGCGGCGACCAGCGTCGGCCCGGGTATGCCGCCGCCGGCGGGGAACACGCCCGTGCGCAGCAGCTCCCGCCAGGGCTCCTGCTCCTCCCCCAGCGCCGCCGGCCCGAACGGCGTGCCCTGCAGGTCGAAGCCCGCCCGCTCCACCTCCAGCGCACCCCAGCCGGAGCCGGCGGCCAGCGCCTCCTTGGGCTCGGTGTCCGCGTACGGCAGCCACTCGGCGTACGCGGCGTCCACCGCGCTCCGGGGCAGCGCCGACTCCAGCCGTGCCGACGCCTCGGCGCGCGCGGCCGCCCAGTCCTCGCCGTGCACCGCGGCGGGGTCCGCGGACAGCGGGCCGTACGCCTCCAGCCAGGTGAAACTGCCGCCCGGGTCCAGCGGTATGTGCTCCAGCTGGGTGCGGGCGAGACCGGCCTGGATCTCCAGATAGCCGCCGTCCGTACCGCCGTTGAGCCACCGCTGCCACTGCTGTCCGCCGCGCCCGTGGCCCCAGAGGAACAGCTTGCGGCCGCGCAGCAGGTCCGTGGACGTCTGCACCAGCCCCTGACCGTCGCCGTCCAGCGCGGTGATCCAGCGGCGGGTGCCGTCGGTGAGCTCGTAGAAGTAGTCGGCGGGGTACTCGCTGCGCAGCGGGTACGAGCGGTCCAGCCCGTCGTACTCCGGGACCGGCACACGGTTCAGCGTGCGGCTGTAGCCGAAGTGCCAGGCCTCGTCGGCGGGGGCGATGACACGGGTGTCCGGTGTCTCCGGCGCGGCGATGTTCGACCACCAGTACACCGGTTTGACCTCGGCGTGCGGATTGCGCACCCGGACGCCGACGTACAGGAAGTCGGAGCCGTCCGGCAGCCAGAAGTCGATCTGGTACGGAAGGTCCCGCAACCGCTCCCACTCCCACAGCCGCAGCATCTCGCCGCCGTCCGGCGCGGGGACGCGTGCCGCGTGCATCGGGGCGCAGCTCAGCGTGGTGTGGCCGGTGGCCCCGAGGTTGAACTCCACCCCGCCGGAGAACCAGGCGCCGGCGAGGGCGAAGTCCGCGAACTGCAGCACGGGGTTGACGTACAGCAGCTCGCGGCCGAGCCCCTTGTGGAACAGCGAGTGCAGCCGGCCGCCCAGTCCCGGCAGCACCGTGGCGCGCAGCCGGTCGTTCTCCAGCACCAGGGCCTCGACGTCCGTCGCGGCGCGCTGCCGCGAGTAGCCGTCCTGCCGCCGGACGGGGAGCGTGTCGCGTATCGCCGCGTAGCCGATCTGCCGGGCCATGTCGGGCGGCAGATCCTGCCTCGCGGCGCTGTCGAGCTCGTGCAGCTCGTCCAGCGGGCGCAGGGCGGGCAGTGGGTTGGCCGGGCCGAGCGGCGCGGCGGGGAGGGTCAGTGTGGTACGGCGTACTGTCGTGGGCACGGAAGCAGTTGACCATGTGGCCGCGGGCGCTGACCAGCCCCCTTTTACCCTCTCTCGGCGATGACTTTTGTCAGCGGTCGGGGCGTCCGAGGGTAGGCGAGGGCGCTGAGGGTAGGCGTCAGGCCCCCGCGACCATCTCGCTGGTGATCGCCCACCGCTCGTGGTCCCGCCAGGCCCCGTCGATGTACAGGAAGTCCGGCGAGAAGCCCTCCAGCCGGAAGCCGCCCCGCTTGACGAGGGCGATCGACGCCTCGTTGCCCGGCTGGATGTTGGCCTCCAGCCGGTGCAGGCCCAGCGCGCCGAAGGCGTGCCGGACGACGAGCCCCAGCCCCTCCGTCATATGGCCGCGCCCGGCACCGGAGGCGAAGGCGCCGTAGCCGACCGCGCCGCAGAGGAAGCCGCCCTGGACGATGTTGTTGATGTTGAGGTAGCCGACGATGGCGCCGCTGTCCCGGGCGCACACGACGAACCCGGCCGCGCCCGGTCCCTCCAGCCGGTCCAGCAGCGCCGCGAACGCCTCCGGCGTGTCCGCCGGGAAGAGCCACGGCCGGTGCATCTCGGCGCTCTCCCGCACCCCCGCCAGGAACTCGGCCTCGTCCCCACGTGCGGTGTAGCGGATCGCGGTGCGGTCGGTGGCGCCCAGATATCGATGATCAAGCATCGCCCGAGTGTACGGAATCGGGCTGCACCAGACGCAACCGGTTTCCGAAGGGGTCGGTGAGCTCGAGGACCGTCCCGACCTGGGAGTCCTCCTCCAGCCCGGGCTTGAGGTACGGATAGTTCCGGGCGCTGAGCTCCGCGTGCAGCTCCCCCACGCCGTCGGCCTCCACGTACACCGCGGAACCGGGAGTGGCGTCGCCGTGGTGCTCGGACAGGTGCAGCGTCAGCCCGTCGCGCGAGACCTGGAGGTACACGGGCAGGCCCGCGGCGTAACGGTGCTCCCAGTCGACCTTGAAGCCGAGGTAGTCGACGTAGAACTCGAGCGCCTTGGTGATGTCGAAGATCCGCAGGATGGGTACGGTGCGCCGGAAGAAGACCGTCATACACCCACTATGCCGCGCCTCCCGCCATCCGGCCGAGGTCCGTCGTAAGGCAGCGTTCAGCCGCGCCTGCTGCGCAGCGCCCAGCCGACGAGTACGCCGATCAGGGCCGTGATCAGCAGGGCGACCCACAGCGGCATCGTCACTTCGGGGATGAGCAGCCGGATCTTCGTCTGGCCGGTGTTCTCGAAGATGAAGACGAGACCGAGGATGCCGAGCACGCCCACGGTGATCCGGCCCGGCGTGAGGAACCCCCGCTTGCCTTTCTGCTCCGTTGTTTTCGCCATGATCCAGCATGTGCGCAGCAGGGCCCCGCCCGCCGCACACGTTACTCCGAACGGGTGAATCTCCTGCCCGTTAACCTGGGCCGATGCCTCTTCCAGCGCTCATCGCCACCGACCTCGACGGCACCCTGCTGCGCCGCGACGGCACGGTCTCCGCCCGTACCCTCGCCGCCCTGCGCCGGGCCCGTGACCGGGGCGCCGAGATCGTCGTGGTCACCGCCCGCCCGCCCCGCTACGTCGACGCCCTCGCCGACGCCACCGGGCTCACGGGGCTGGCGGTCTGCAGCAACGGCGCGATCGTCTACGACCTTCGGACGCGCACCGTGCGCGACAGCCGCGTCCTCGCGCCGGAGGTGGCGCGGCGGGTGGCCGGGGAGCTGGACGCGGTGCTGCCGGGGATCGCGTTCGCCGTGGAGAGCGGGCACCAGGTGTGGTGCGAGCCCTCGTTCACCCTGCGGTTCGCGGCGGACGGCGGGGCGGAGGTGGAGCTGCCGGGGCGGGACGAGCTGTGGCTGCGGGACGCACCGATCGTCAAGCTGCTCGCCTGGTCGGCCCGGCTGGACGCGGACACCATGCACGCCGCGGCGGCCGCCGCGGTGCCGGGGCTGGCGGAGGTCACGCACTCGGGCGGTACGGGGCTGCTGGAGATCAGTGCGCCCGGTGTGACCAAGGCGGGCACGCTGGCGGCGCTCTGCGCGGCGGCGGGGATCGCCCCGGCGCAGGTCCTGGCGTTCGGCGACATGCCCAACGACCTCACCATCCTGCGCTGGGCGGGTGCGTCGTACGCCGTGGCCAACGCCCACCCGGCGGTGCTCGCCGCGGTGGCCGCGCACACCGCCGGGAACGAGGAGGACGGGGTGGCCGTGGTGCTGGAGGAGATCTACGGATAGGCGGACGCGGAGCGGGGTGCCGCGGCGTGGACGGAGTTCACCGCGGCACCCCCTTTCCCTACCCCCGGACTAGGGCGTGGTCACGCCCAGGGTGTAGGTGCCGGAGCCGCTGTAGGCGTGCACGACGTAGCGGTAGTAGCCCGCCGTGCCGCTGTAGCGGATGTCCTCGTCCTGGCCGGGGCTCGTGGACTCGGCGACGTCGGCCCAGGCCGCGCCGTTCCACTTCTGCAGGTAGAGGTCGAAGTCCGTGCCCGCCGGGCCGCGCAGGCAGCCGGTGTGGGTGCCGGAGACGGACGAGTAGTAGTACGACCCGCCGGGCTGGACGGCCGCCTGGCCGCTGCTCAGCGTGCCCTGGTAGGTGTACTCGGGGCTGTCGCAGCCGGTCGGCGGGTTGCCGGAGCCGACGGTCAGCGTGTACGTGACGGTGTGCTCGACGCTGCCGGTGCCCTTGACGGTGATCGGGTACGTACCGTCGGCCGTGCCGGCCGCGACGGACACGGTCATCGTCGAGGAGCCGCCCGAGGTGACGGAGGACGGCGAGAAGCCGACGGTCACGCCGCTCGGGGCGCCGGAGGCGGTGAGCTGGACGGTCTGGGCGCTGCCGGAGGTGGTGGCGGTGCCGACCGTCGACTGGGCCGAGGCGCCGGGCTGGACGGTGCCGGCGGACGGGTTGAGGCTGAGGGAGAAGTCATTGCCGGGGTTGGTGGTTCCGCAGTCGGTCTCGCCGGACTGGGCAGGGACGCCGACGGCGTTCCACGCGGTTCGGACAGCGGCGCACTCCGTGCTCCCGTAGGTGTTCTTCGCGGCGGTGAGGGTGGCCTTCCGCGCCTGGAGGTGGTTCCAGGTGGAGGTCTTGGCCAGCAGGGCGCCCATGAAGATCTTGCCGGCCTTCTGCACGCCGATCCCGGTGACGGAGGACGGCCCGCCGCTGCAGATCGGGCTGGAGGGCTGGCCGTTGGTGGGCGAGCTGCCCTCGGCGAGCAGGTAGAACCAATGGTTCTGCGGGCCCGCCGCGGCGTGCACCTCGGTGGAGGAGGACAGCTGCGGGTAGCAGTTGGGGTCGCCGGCCAGGGACGGGTTGTACATCCAGCGGATGGGCTGGTTGTCGCCGAGGAAGTTCATCATCTCGCCGACGGTGTAGTCCGGGCGGTCGTTCGGGTTGTTGAGGTAGTGCTCGGTGAGGGCGCCGAAGATGTCGCCGGTGGACTCGTTGAGGCCGCCGTTCTCATTGGACGTGCCCGCGCTGCCGGGGGTCTTGTCGAAGATCTCGTGCCCGTACTCGTGGGCGACCACGTCGATGGCGGTGAGCAGTTCGTTGTTGTTCTGGTTGTGGCCGTAGTACGTCTTGGTGCCGTCGTAGTAGGCGTTGACGTCGTTCAGCGCGACCTGGGCCCGGACCATGCCGCCCTGCCCGTTCTGGCCGTTGTAGCCGAACCACTCCTTCAGCATGTCGAACTCGCCCTGCGCCGCGTACATCACGTCCACGCAGCCGGTCTCGTAGTTCGTGGCGCCGCCGTTGCCCCAGACGTCGTCGGTGCCGGTGAAGGCGGTGGAGCTGGTGCCGCAGCGCAGGCCGGTGCGGACCGGGTCGGTCATCGAGTAGCTGCCGCCGGAGCCGGAGGTGTCGATGCCGACGGTGCCGTTGTGGTAGCCGTTGCCGGTGGCGTGCATCACCTTGTCGGTGGACTGCACGATCTGGCCGGTGCCGGCGTCGACGTGGGTGACCAGGGCGCTGGGGTCGCCGGCGGTGTCGCGGCCGGTGACGGTGGTCTGCCAGGTGAGGACGGCCTTCTTGTCGCGTATCAGAACGGTGAGTTCGGGGGCGGTGGCCTCCTCCACCGTCGCGAGCTGCCCGCGCGCGATGGCCCCGGCGGCGGCCGCGGTGACGCTCGCGCGGATGCCGACGGAGATCCGCGGGACGGCGGCGCCGGTGACGTCGCGGACGCGGCCCGCGCTGTCGGAGAGGACGACGGCGTCGCCGCCGCCGGCGACCGGCAGACCGCGGTAGGTCCGCTCGTACGCCGTGTAGTACAGGCCGTTCGCCCAGGGGGTCACCCGGGTACGGACCATGGCCTCGTCGGGGCCGTGCCGCAGTTCGTCGAGACCGCTGCTCGCCGCCGCGTCGGCCGCGGCGAGAGCGGTCGCCCTGCCGGAGCCGGGTGGCGGGGCGGGGTTCTGGGCCGCTGTGGCGGCCGTCCCGCCGAACGCGCCGGCGAGACCGGCGGCGAGAGCCATCGCCGCCGCGGCTGCCGTGAGTCTGCTGGACTTCACGGGTCAACTCCCATCGGTGGTGGGGAAGGGGAGGATCGCGGAGGGCCCCGGCCGGATACCCGGGAAGGAGGTCCTCCGGGACCGAAGTATCGACATGGCCATGTCGTCCTGGGATATCCCACAGGCTCTAACGCGCGAGTTATGCTCCGTTTCCCCTGGCAGAGTCCACGCCGGCCCGTCGGCTGACCTGTTTGTCCGGCTGGGGGTCCGGGGGTCATCCCCCGGGAAAGCGCAGTACGCTGCGTCAATGCAGCTGGAGTTGAGGCATCTGGAGGCGGTCTGCCGGATAGCCGAGGCCGGTTCGCTGGCCCGGGCCGCCCGGCTGCTGGGGGTCTCCCAGCCGGCTCTGTCGGCGCAGCTGCGGCGGATCGAACGGGTCGCCGGCGGCGAGCTGTTCAGCCGCGGTCCGCAGGGCGTGGTGCCGACGCCGCTCGGCGAATACGTGCTGGAGCGGGCGCGCCGGGTGCTCGGTGAGATGGAAGCGCTGTCCGCGGGGGTGCGGTCGGTGCCGACGGCGGGGCCGCTGCGCCTGGGCTGCGTGTCGGTGGTGCTGCTGCACTCGATGCTGGAGCGGCCCGATCCTCGGCTGGCCGGGCGTGAACTTACCGTCGAGAACACGGACTCGCTGACCGCCCTCACCCGCCGGCTGGCGGCGGGCCGCTACGACGCGATCCTGTACGCCGAGATGGGCGACCGGGAGGCGGAGCTGCCCGAGGGTTCGCGCAGCCGGACTCTGGTGGCGGGCGAGCCGACGTACGTGGGGGTCTCCGACGCGCATCCGCTGGCCGGGGGTGCGGAGATCGCGCTGGCGGACCTGGCCGGGGAGCACTGGGTGGCGATGCTCGCCGAGGACGACGGCGGGCCGGAGGAGTTCGAACGGGCCTGCGCGCGGGCGGGCTTCGCCCCCGTGTACCGCTACCGGCTCAGCGACTGGCGGCTCAACCGGCGGATGATCGCCTCCGGCGGGGCGGTCGGCCTGTTCCAGCCGACGGCGCGCGAGGGTGAGGGGCTGGCCCTGCGCCCGCTGGCCGGGGAGCCGCTGTCGGCGCGCATCAAGCTCGCGTGGCTGCGCTCCCGGCTGTCGGCGGGGCTGGCCGACGAGCTGTACAACGCCGCCGCGCGGGCGTATCTGGCGAACGTCGACAACAACCCGCGCTACCGCGCCTGGTGGGACGGGCACCCGGAGGTGCATCCGGCGCCGCCGGCGGGGGCCGGGGAGTGAGCGGCCTCCCTGGCGCCCCGGAGCGGCCCCCGGCTCGCGGCTACGCCAGCGCCGGCACCTCGAAGCGCAGCGTGCGCGCGTCCGCGTCCAGCTCCGCCGGGACGCCCAGCGGCAGCGTCAGCGCGGGGCTGCCGTGGCCGAAGCCCAGTTCCTCCAGGATCGGGACCTGAAGCGGGCCGAGGCGGTCCAGGATGACGTCGCGGATCCGGTCGTACGGGCCGCAGTCCCGCCACGAGCCGAGGGCCACGCCCGCGACGCCCTCGAGCCAGCCGGAGCGCAGCAGCTGGGTGAGGATCCGGTCGAGCCGGTAGTCCTCCTCGTCGATGTCCTCGATGAGCAGGATGCCGCCGGCCGCCGACGGACGCGCGTCCGCCGTACCGAGCCCCGCCGCGATGAGGCTCACACAGCCGCCGAGGGTGACCCCGCGGGCCCGGCCCGGCACCAGGCAGCGCGCCGTCGGGGAGGTGACGGTCCGCACCGCCTCCGGCTCGAAGAGCGTCTGGCGCAGGTGCTCCTGCGTCACCGCGTCCTTGTCGAAGGTCGTCCACGCCGGCATCGGCCCGTGCAGGCTGACCAGGCCGAGGTGGACGGCGATGGCGTCGTGCAGCGCCGTGGCGTCGCTGAAGCCGAGGTAGAGCTTGGGTCCGGCGGCCCGCAGCCGCGCCCAGTCGACGAGGTCCGTCATCCGCTGGGCGCCGTAGCCGCCGCGGGCGGAGAACACCGCCGTCACGTCGGGGTCGCACCAGGCGGCCTCGAAGTCCCGCGCCCGGGCCTCGTCGGTGCCGGCGAGGTAGCCGAACCGGGGGTGCACGTCGTAGGCGTGGTCCAGCACGAACGGGTCGAGGTCCCAGCCGCGCAGGACGTCCATCCCCGCGTCGAGGTTCTCCCGGGGGAACGGGCCGCTGGGCGCCACGATCGCCACCCGGTCCCCGGCCCGCAGTCGCCGCGGCCGGGTCAGGGGCCGCACCCCCGCTCCCCCGCTCACGGCGCCAGCTCCAGCACCGGCACGCCGGGCGCCTCGAACCCGAAGGTCTGGGCGTACAGCGACATCTCCGCCCGTACCGCGCTGATCATCGTGTCCGCCCTGCGGAAGCCATGGCCCTCCCCCTCGTACGTCAGATAGGCGTGCGGGATCCCGCGGCCCTTGATCTGCTCGAGGAACCGCTCGCACTGCACCGGCGGGCAGATCACGTCGTCCAGCCCCTGCAGGATCACGAACGGCGCCCGCACCCGGTCGGCGTGGCTGACCGGGGATCGGTCGGCGAACCGCTCCGGCACCTCCTCCAGCCGTCCCACCAGCGACACCAGGTACTGCGACTCGAAGTCGTGCGTCTCGCCCGAGGCCCAGCCCGCGAGGTCCAGGATCGGGTAGATCACCGTGCCGCAGGCGTACAGCCCCTCGGTGATCGGCGAGGTCAGCGAGGCGGCCGAGGTCCAGCCGCCGGCGCTGCCGCCGCGGATCGCCAGCCGCGCCGGGTCGGCCAGGCCCTCCTCGGCGAGCGCGCGGGCCGCGGCCGCGCAGTCCTCGATGTCGACCACGCCCCACTGCTCGCGCAGCCGGTTGCGGTACTCGCGGCCGTAGCCCGTGGAGCCGCCGTAGTTGACCTCGACCACGCCGATGCCGCGCGAGGTGAAGTACGCCAGCTCCAGGTCCAGCACCAGCGGCGCGTGGCCGGTGGGGCCGCCGTGCGCCCACACCACGTACGGCGGCAGCTCGCCCTCGGGGGCGGCGAACTCCGGGTTGTGCGGCGGGTAGACGTGGGCGTACACCTCGCGGCCGTCGGTGCCGGTGAAGGTGCGGTGCGCGGGCCTCGGGTAGTACGCCGGGTCGACGCGGTCCGTGTGGGCGGCGCCGGTCACCCGGGTGTGGCCGGTCTTCGAGTCCAGCTCGACGATCTCGTACCCGGTGTACGGGCCGGCCGCGACGCCCGTGACACGGTCGCCGCTGACGGCGAGCGCGGAGGCCCACTCCGTCCGGGCGCCGGGCACGTCGGCGAGCCGGCCGGTCCCGGGGTCGAGTATCCCGAGCCGGGTGTCGCCCTTGCCGTGGACGGTGGCGATCAGGCCACTGGGCAGCGGCGCGAACCAGCGCAGGCCCAGCTTCCACAGCCCGGCGGCGAACTCCTCCTCGCGCGGGCAGAGGTTGACCGCCTCGCCGGTGGCCGGGTCCACCCGGTGCAGGTTCCACCAGCCGCTGCGGTCGGTGGCGGCGATGAGCGTGCCGTCGGGGGCCCATTCGGCCTGCGCCACGGACTCCTCGGGCCCGCCGATCAGCGTGCGGGCGCCGGTGAACGCGCCGTCGGGAGTCACCTCGGCGATCCGCAGCTCGGTGCCGTCCCACGGCATGCTCGGGTGGTCCCAGGTGATCCAGACGACCTGCCGGCCGTCCGGGGAGATCCGGGGCCCGGTGACGAAGCGGCGGCTGTCGTCGGTCAGCTCGCGCACGGCGGAGCGGTCGTCGGCGGCCGACCCGTCCAGCGGCACCGCGGCGATGACCCGGCGCACGTCGGTGGGCCCGTCGCCGGTGAACTCCTCCAGTACGCACCACACCTCGCCGGTCTCCGGCCGCAGCACCGGATCGCACCAGCGCAGCCCGCCGCCCACCGACGACACCGGGGTCAGGGCCCGGGGCTCGGCCCCGCTGTCCGGCTCGACGGCGTACAGCCGCTGGTCGGCGAAGTCGGTGAAGACGATGAGCGGACCGTCCTCGCCGGGTGTCCCCGCCCACGGCTGGCCGCCGTACTCGTGCACCCGGTTGCGCACGTTCCACGGGGCGGGCAGCACGGACTGCTCCGTGCCGTCCGGGCGCCGCCGCACCAGCGCCCGCCGACCGCCCTCCTGCGGGCGGGGCGCGGTCCACCACACCTCGTCGCCGACGGCGCCGAGATACTCGGGCCGGCCGTCGCTCGAGGCCGCCAGCTCGGCGGTGATGGGCGACTCCCAGGAGCCGTAGGGGGCGAGCGTCACCATGGGGGGTTGGTCTCCAGTCGTGCGGTGGTACGGGTGGGGGTGCGGCTTCGGGAGCTGTTTCCGGTGCTGTCGCTGGTGCGGTTTCCGGTGCGCTTTACGGTGCTTTTTCCGTCGCTGTCACGCCCCGCGCAGGAACCGGTCGAGCACCCGGACGCCGAAGTGGAGCGCCTCGACCGGCACCCGCTCGTCCACGCCGTGGAACATCGCGGAGTAGTCGAAGCCCTCGGGCAGCTTCAGCGGCGAGAAGCCGTAGCCGGTGATGCCGAGGCGCGAGAACTGCTTGGCGTCGGTGCCGCCCGACATGCAGTACGGGATGACGTGCGCGTCGGGGTCGAACGCCAGCAGCGCCTCACGCATCCCCGCGAAGGCGCGCGAGTCGACGGGGGCCGTCAGCGGCACCTCGCGGTGCTGGAACTCCCAGTCCACGTCCGGCCCGGTGAGCCGGTCGAGCGTGGCCGTGAACTCCTCCTCGCCGCCCGGCACCATCCGGCCGTCGATCTGGGCCGAGGCGTGGCCCGGGATCACGTTGACCTTGTAGCCGGCATCCAGCACCGTCGGGTTGGAGCTGTTGCGCACGGTCGGCTCGACCAGCGCCGCGGCCCGGCCCAGCCTTGCCAGCAGCGCGTCCACGTCGAAGCCGGGAGCGTCGAGGTCGGGCTCGAGGCCGTACAGCGCGGAGAGCTCCAGCAGCGCCGCCCGTACGGTCGGGGTGAGCCTGACCGGCCAGCGGTGCTCGCCGATCCGGGCGACGGCGGCGGCAAGCCGGCTGACCGCGTTCTCCCGGTTGACCTTGGAGCCGTGTCCGGCTCGGCCGTGGGCGGTCAGCTTCAGCCAGGCGGTGCCGCGCTCGCCGGCAGCCACCGGGTAGATGCGCAGCCCGTCGCCGGCGTGGAAGGTGTAGGCGCCGGACTCGCTGATGCCCTCCGTGCAGCCCTCGAAGAGGCCGGGGTGGTGGTCGGCGAGGAACCCGGAACCGTACTCGGCGCTGGCCTCCTCGTCGGCGGTGAAGGCCAGCACGATGTCGCGGCGCGGCCGCACTCCGGCGCGGGCCCAGGCCCGTACGACGGAGAGGATCATCGCGTCCATGTTCTTCATGTCGACGGCGCCGCGTCCCCACACCACGCCGTCGCGGACCTCGCCGGAGAACGGGTGCACGGTCCAGTCGGCGGCCTCCGCGGGCACCACGTCGAGGTGCCCGTGGACCAGCAGCGCGTCCGCGCCCGGGTCCGTGCCGGGGATGCGGGCGACGACGTTCGTCCGGTCCGGGGCCTTCTCCAGGAGCGTCGGTTCGATGCCCGCGTCGGCGAGCTGCTCCGCCACGTACTCCGCGGCGGCGCGCTCGACGCCGTCCCCGCCGCCGCGGTTGGTGGTGTCGATGCGGATCAGGTCCGAGGTGAAGCGCACCACCTCGTCCAGCGACTGCTCGTCCACGCCGTCGGCCCTCTCCCGCTGTGCCGTCTCAGCCATACTGCTCCTCCACTGCTGCCGAGACGAGCGTGGTCACGGCCTTGAAGCATCGGATCCCGTCGAACATGGTCTCCGTCGTATACGCCACCCGCCGCTCGCCGCTCGGCGCCACGCCGGGGACCACGGTCGCCGCACCGGCGAGGTGCTCGGCGTCGAATTCCAGCTCGATGGTGAAGGGCCCGCCGGAGACCGGCTCGTGCCGCACGGCCAGGGCGGTGGCCTCCTTGGCGGCGGCGCGGATGTCGGCGGCCGTGCGCTGCGGGGTGCGGCAGACCGCCGCATACCGGGACACATAGTCCTTCACGGCGACGCCCTTGGCCTGCGGCGCGTAGTCGTGGGCGTCCACGATGGTCTTGTCGTCCCCGGTGACCAGCACCACCGGGACGCCGTACTCGGCGACGACGTGGGCGTTGAGCATGCCCTCGCTCGCCCGCTTGCCGTTGAGCCAGACGCCGGTGATGGAGTTGGCCAGGTAGGTGTGCGCCAGCACGCCCTCCGTGCCCGCGCCCGTGTGGTAGCCGACGAAGGCGACACCGTCGATGTCGCCGCGCTGGACGCCCTCGACCATCGACAGCGACTTGTGCCGGCCGGTGAGCATCTCCGCACGGTCGTCCAGGCGCTCCAGCAGGAGGTTGCGCATGGTCCAGTGCGCCTCGTTGATGAGCACCTCGTCGGCGCCGCCCTCAAAGAACCCGGTCACCGCCGCGTTGACATCGGAGGTGAACATCGGGCGGCAGCGCTCCCACTGCGGGCCGCCCGGTAGTACGTCGGCGGGCCAGGTGACGCCGGTGGCGCCCTCCATGTCCGCGGAGATCAGGATCTTCATGCGGAGAACGGTACGCGGTCTGGTCAGGCGACAAAACCCCTGTGGATAACTGCAGAGGTCTAGACCACTTGGGCAACCGTCACATGCCCCGCGACCAGCCACTTCGACGGAAGTGCCAGCCGCGAGCCGTCCGCCTCGAACTCCGTTGTGGCCAGCGGCAGCTCCCCGTCCGCGAGCACCGTCAGCCCGGCCTCGCGAAACAGCCGGGGCAGCGCGGCGTCGCTCACCTCACCCGGCACGATGCCGTGCGTCAGCACGGGCAGCAGCTTCGCCGGCGGGCCCTGCGGCCGCTGCGCCAGGCCCATCAGCACCGGCTTCGCCGCCTCGGCCAGCTCCACCGCGAACACCCGGCCCCGGCCGCCCGTCAGTGCCGCGATGCCGCGCACGATCCGCGGCCGGTCGGGCTCGGGCGCCTGGTGCAGCACCCCGCGCAGATAGACGTCGCAGTCCCCCAGCCGGCCGTGCAGCCGCTCCATGGCGGCCTCGTCCGCCGCGTCCGCCTGCTCGTACCCGGCCCGCCCCGCGGGGTCGGCGGACCGCGCCCGCTCCACCGCCGCCGCCGACAGGTCGACGCCGTGTACGCCGCGATACCTCCCGGCCAGGTAGCGGGTCTGGGTGCCGTTGCCGCAGCCGACATCGACCAGGGGCAGGCCGGCCTGGAAGTGGTCCGCGAAGAGCGGCAGATGGAGCTGGGCGGCGAGGGCGGGCGGCGCGTCCCAGAAGACCGCGCCCTCCCCTTCCGGGGCGTCCGCCCAGAAGCCCTCCCACGCCTTCAGACTGTCGGCGGACACGCTCATGGCATGCTCCTCCGTCGCGGTGGATGCGGTCATCTCATGTGCTACCGGCACATGCCCGTGCACCACAAGGGCTCGTACCGCGCGCACGGGGGCGCGTCAGCGCACGGACGGCCTCAACACCCCGGCGGCAGCGTCTGTTCGAACCACACGGACTTGCCGCGTGCGGTGCGCGCCGCGCCCCAGCCGGCGGCGAGCCTGCTGACGATGCGCATCCCGCGCCCGAACTCGTCGTCCGCTCCGGCCTCCAGCAGCACCGGCATGGTCGGCTCCTCGTCCGACACCTCGCACTGCAGGGCCCGTCCGGCGCGTACGAGCCGCAGCCCGATCGGCCCGCCGCGGGCGTGCCGTACGGCGTTGGCGACGATCTCGTCGACGAGCAGCTCCGCCGTGTCGGACGCCTCGGCCAGCCCCCAGTCGGCGAGCTGCGCGCGCACCAGCCGGCGTGCGTGCCGGGCCTCCTGGGGCGCCGTGCCGAGCTCCCAGACGGCGACGTCGGAGCGGGGGATGCCGCCCAGGCGGGCCATCAGCAGGGCCACGTCGTCCTTGCGCCCGGCGCCGCCGAGTGCGCGGATGATGGTGTCGCAGGCGTCGTCCATGGACGCGGCGGGGTGCGCGGCCGACTCGCACAGCGCCGCCAGCCGTACGCCGATGTCCTCGCCCCGCACCTCGATCAGCCCGTCGGTGCACAGCACCAGCCGGTCCCCCGGCCGTACGCCGAACGACACGGTCTCGAAGGGCACGCCGCCGACCCCTATGGGCGCGCCGGTCGGTACGTCCAGGAGCTCGCTGCCGCCGTCCTCCGCGCGCACGAGCACCGGCGGGATGTGCCCGGCGTTGGACATGACCAGCGTGGACTCGACGGGGTCGTAGACGACGTACAGACAGGTCGCCAGATAGTGCTCGCCGAGCCGCTGCGCGAGGTCGTCGAGGCTGCGCAGCAGTTGCGCGGGCGGGAGGTCGAGCGCCGCCATCGTCTGTACGGCGGTGCGCAGCTGGCCCATCATGGCCGCCGAGTTCAGGCCGTGGCCCATCACGTCGCCGACCACGAGCGCCGTACGCGAGCCGGGGAGTTTGACGGCGTCGAACCAGTCGCCGCCGATCCGGCCGAGGCGGGTGCCGGGCAGATAGCGGGTGGCCACGTCGCAGCCGGCCATCCGGGCGTCGACGCGCGGCAGCATGCTCTCCTGGAGGGTCTCGGCGACGGTCTCCTGGTGCGTGTACATGCGCGCGTTGTCCAGTACGAGCCCGGCGCGCGCGGCGAGTTCCGCGCCGGTGACCCGGTCCATGTCGTTGAAGACGAGGCGGCCGGGGTGGCGCAGCAGGATCATGAAGCCGAGGACGACGTCGCGCGCCTTCAGCGGTACGACGAGCATGGAGCGCCCGTTGATGAGGGGGCGGATGTCGCGCTTCTCGAACTGGGCCGCTATGCGGTTGCCCATCTCCTCCGAGATGCGCGGGACGAGCACCGGCTCACCGGTCGTCATGCACTGGAAGAACGGCGTCTGGACGGGGAAGGGCATGGCCTCGCCGACAGGCACCACGTCGTCCCAGCGGCCCGGCGCGTCGGTGTGCTCGACGGCGACCCGGTGCCACATCGTCGTGGCGTCCGGCGGGCCGTCGGGGAACCCCTCGCCGGCGACGACCTGTTCGCGCAGGTATGTGCCGGCCACGTCGGTGAAGCGGGGGACGACGGCGGCGCTCACCTCGTGGATGGTGCGGGCGAGGTCGAGGGAGGTGCCGATGCGGCCGCTGACCTCGTTGAGGAACTCCAGGCGTTCGCGCACCGCCGCGTACTCGAGGTCCTGCTCCGGCTCGGCGGGTCCGGTGACCGCAGTCCGCTCGGCGGGTCCGGTGCCCGGCACCGCGTCGGTGTCCGCCGTCCGCTCTGCGACCGCGTGTCCGTGCCGTTCGCGGCGGGCTGCGCGCAGCGGCACGCCCCAGTCGGGGGTGACGGGGACGCGGTGGTGGAGGCTGATCTCCAGGACGGGATAGCCGAGTTCGAGCATCTGGGCGACGACGCGGCCGCTCTCCGCGGGGCTCATGCTCGGCAGGATCTCGGGCAGGCGGCGGGCGAGTTCCGTCGCGTCGGGGAAGTCGGTGTGGAGGGCGAAGCCGGGGGCGATGCGCTCGCCGTCCGTCTCGACGCCGGCGATCTGCGCGGTGTCGGCGGCCAGCACGAGCAGCCGTCCGGTGCCCGGTCCCACGAGCGGGTACGCCCACCAGAGGATGTCGCCGGCGCCCCTTCCGGGTGCGGCGATCCGGGCGCGGCCCGTCCTCGGGTAGCCCGAGAGGGCGCCCCGCAGATCCAGCTCGGGGCCGAGTTCGCCGCTGCCGTCGTACGCGCCGCCCGCCGCGGCCCGTTCGTGCGCGTGGTCCTCTCCCCTGGAGACGGCGAGGGCTCCGGCGACGGGCAGCAGATCGGCGGCGGACGAACCGACAGCTTCCTCACGGGTGGATCCGAACAGCCGTCGCGCACCCGAACTCCAGTGCGTCACCAGGCCGCTTCCGTCCACGACGACGACACCGAGCGGAACCCGCCCGGGCACCGTCGAGGCGTCCGGGGGCGTCGTACGCGTGCCTGGGGCCATGGCCCGGCTCCTTCAACGCATGAACTCAGGTCCTACGGAGGGACGGTTTCCCGATACCCACCGTAGTCCCGGCCGCGACCTCCGAGGGAGGCAAACGGTCAAACCCCGGGGGGAACAGGGGTGGCCCGTCAGTCTTCGTGGCCCAGCTGCAGATCGCGCTCCGTCCTGCCGCCGCCCGCCAGCCGCAGCACCGTCGCCACCGGCGGGTAGCCGGCGGCGATCACCGTGTACTCGCCGGACGCGAGGTCCACGAACCGGAACACTCCGTCCGGTCCCGTCGTGCCCGTGTCCACGACGTTGCCGCCCGCGTCGAGCAGCGTCACGCGCGCGTCCTCCACCGGCCGCCCGCCGCTCCCGCGGACCGTCCCGCGCAGCACCGCGCCGCCGGCCAGCTCCACGTCCTGCCGCGTCTCGCGCGCCGCCTGCACGCTCACCGGCAGGGCCGCCGGCCGGAACGAGGGCGCGCTGGCGGCGAGCGTGTACTCCCCGGCCACCAGCTCCGCGATGGCGTACGCCCCGTCCGCGGCGCTGCGGGTCGAGGCGACGACCTCCCCGCGCGCATCCGTCAGCGTGACGTTCGCATCGCGCAGCGGCGTGCCGTCCGCCGTGGTGATCCGTCCCGCCAGCCTTCCCGCGCCCCCGAGGACCAGGTCGATCTCCACGGGCCGCTCCCCCACGGTGACCGTGACGGCATGCGGCTGGTGCCCGCCGGCCGCCGCGATCAGCGTGTACGAGCCGGACCCGGGCGTGCTCAGCGCGAACCGCCCGTCCTCCGCGCTCGCGTCGCGGCCGATCTGCCGCCCTTGTACGTCGATGAGGGTGAGCGCCGCCCGCGGTACGGAACTGCCGTCCGCGTGCTGCACGGTGCCGCACACCGGCACCCCCATCCGCGCCGGGGCCGCGACGGCCACGGTGACGCCCCCTCCGCGCGCGGAAGGGATGGCGGCTGTCTCGTCGTACACCGGGGTCTCCGGGAGGTCGTGGGACACGAGTGGTTTCTCCTTCAGCCAGAAGGCAATCAGCAGCCCGATCAGGAGCACGGGCACCAGATAGAGGAAGATCCGGGGCATCGCCTCGGCGTAGGCGCGGATATAGCCGTCGCGGACCTCGGCGGGCAGCGCGCGGACCATCTGCGGGGTGATCGACTCGGCGTCCGGCAGGGCCCGCCCCGGCGTCCGCGGCACCTCGGCGGCCAGCCGGTCGGCTAGTCGGTCGAAGAAGAGCGTGCCGAAGACGGCGGCGCCGACGCTGCCGCCGATCTGCCGGAAGTAGTTGTGCGCGCTGGTGGCGGAGCCCAGGTCGGCGGGCGGCACGGCGTTCTGCACGGCGAGGATGAGCACCGGCAGCACCATGCCGATGCCGATGCCGAGGACGGCCATCCAGACGCTGTAGGTGACCCGTTCGGTGTCGATCCGCAGCAGGGACAGCAGCCACATGCCGACCGCGCTGACGGCGCAGCCGAGCACGGGGTAGACCTTGTAGCGTCCGGTGCGGGTGATCAGCTGCCCGCACACGATGGAGGCGACGACCACGCCGCCCATCATGGGCAGCATCAGCAGCCCGGACTCCATGGCGGTCGCGCCGTCGACCATCTGCAGGAAGGTCGGCAGATAACTGGCGGCGCCGAAGAGGGCGATGCCGATGACGGCGCCCACGAGGCTGGTGGTGTTGAAGATGCCGTTGCGGAACAGCCGCAGCGGGATGAGCGCCTGCGGCGCGAACCGTTCGACGACGAGGAACAGCACCCCGGTGACCAGCGCCCCCGCGCCGAGCCCGAGGATCATCCGGTCCGTCCACTCGTACTCCACGCCGCCCCAGGTGGTGAGCAGCACCAGGCAGGTGGAGGCCGCGGCGAGCAGCAGCGCGCCGAGGACGTCGAGGCGGGGACGGGCGGTGGGCTTGGGCAGCCGCAGCACGACCGCCACGACGGCCAGGGTGAGCAGGCCGAAGGGCACGTTGAAGTAGAAGCACCAGCGCCACGACAGGTGGTCGGTGAAGAACCCGCCGAGCAGCGGACCGGCCACGGACGCCAGCCCGAAGGCGGCGCCGATCAGACCCATGTAGCGGCCGCGCTGCCGGGACGGCACGATGTCCGCCATGATCGCCTGTACGCCGATCATCAGCCCGCCGCCGCCGACGCCCTGTACGGCGCGGAAGGCGATGAGTTCGTCCATCGACCGCGACCAGCCGGCGAGTCCCGAGCCGACGACGAAGACGACGATGGCGAAGAGGAAGACGCCCTTGCGCCCGAAGAGGTCGCCGAGCTTGCCGTAGACGGGCATCGCGATGGTGGCGGCCAGCAGATACGCCGTGATCGCCCACGACATCCGGTCCAGGCCGTGCAGTTCGCCGACCACCTCGGGCAGCGCGGTGGCGACGATCATCTGCTCGAGCGCCGCGAGCAGCAGCGCGAGCATCAGCCCGAGGAAGACGAGGCGGACCTGACGCGGCGAGAGTCCGGCGGCGGACCCGGGGGGCAACGCGCCGCCGGGCAGTGGGACGGGGGACTCGTCCACGACGGCGGCAGCCGTGTGCTCGTCGTTCGTCATCAGGGTGGTCCCCACCTGTCACTCCCCGTCGTCCCGCCATGGCCGAAGGCCATTTCTCGCATCGGGCGACAACAACGAGCAAGTGCGTTCAAACCACTCCGCGGTGGTCACCGAGGGCGGTACGGGAGGCGGGCGCGGGCCTCTCAGCTGGGGGTTCACGCCGGAGCGCGCGGGGCGGGCGTTCACACACCCGCCCCGCCGAATCCACCCGATCCGGTGACCGGATCAACCGGCCGTCCGGGCTACTCCGGCCGGGGCGCCGGCCGGACAGTCGGCTACTTCGCCATCTCCCGGGCGAGGTTGTCCAGCAGCTCGTCGTAGATGCGGGCGAGGCCCTTCGGGGCGAAGGTGCGCTCGAAGAAGCCGCCGATGCCGCTCGCGCCGTCCCACACCGTGGTGACGACGACGCGCGCCCCGCCGTCGCCGGCAGGAGTGACGACCCACTTCGTCACCATGCTGGAGTTGCGGTCCTTCTCGACGAGCTCGCCGTCCGTCGGCTCGCTGGCCTCGATCAGGCAGTCCCGGACCCGCTTCTTGGTCGCCTGCAGCTTCCAGCGCACGACGGTGCCCTCACCGTCGCCGCCCTCGCGGATCTCGTACGCGCTGTAGTTCGCGGGCAGCACCCGCTGCCGCGCCCCGGCGTAGTCCGCCAGGGCATCGAAGACGTCCTCGGGCTTGGCGTCGATGACGCGCTCAGTGGTGGCTTCGACCTGTCCCATGGGCCCAGCCAACCACCGCGCGGGGACGGGCGCCAAATCGCCCCCCGGGGTGCGGGGCGCGTCGCAGGTTCACCCGAAAGTGGACTCGACGGGAAGGGAACAGCTGTTCTATTCTCGGGCGGAGCGACACTGGAGGTCCGCATGAGGTGGGAGAACCTGACGAACGACGAGTCCGGGGAGCAGCGGCCGGCGGCCTCCCCCGCGGCCCTGTTCGGCACGGGGGCGGTGATACGCCGCTTCGACACACCCGAGTTCCGCGGCATCACCTTCCACGAGATCCGCGCCCGCTCGATCATCAACCGCGTCCCGGGCGCCTCCCGGATGCCCTTCGAGTGGACGGTGAACCCGTACCGGGGCTGCTCGCACGCGTGCGTGTACTGCTTCGCGCGCAAGACGCACAGCTATCTCGACCTGGACACCGGCCTCGGCTTCGACTCGCAGATCGTCGTCAAGGTCAACGCCGGCGATCTGCTGCGCCGGGAGCTGGCGGCCAAGCGCTGGCACGGCGCGCACATCGCCATGGGCACGAACGTGGACTGCTACCAGCGGGCGGAGGGCCGTTACGCCCTGATGCCGCGCATCCTGGCCGCGCTGCGGGACTACGCGAACCCCTTCTCGATCCTGACCAAGGGCACCCTGATCCTCCGCGACCTCCCCCTGCTGAAGGAGTCGGCCCAGGTCACCGAGGTCGGCGTGGCCGTCTCCGTCGGCTTCCTCGACCAGGAGCTGTGGCGCACCGTGGAGCCGGGCACGCCGGCTCCGCAGCGCCGCCTCGACGTCGTACGCACCCTGACCGCCCACGGCATCGGCTGCGGTGTGCTGATGGCGCCGGTGATCCCGTTCCTGAGCGACTCGCCGGAGCAGCTGCGCGCCACCGTCCGCGCGATCGCCGCCGCGGGCGCCACGTCGGTCACGCCCCTGGTGCTCCACCTGCGCCCGGGCGCCCGGGAGTGGTTCATGGCCTGGCTGGCGGAGCACCACCCGCACCTCGTCCACCGCTACCGCACGATGTACGCGGGCGGCAGCTACGCGCCGACGTGGTACCAGCGGCAGATAACGCGCCAGGTCCACGAGTTCGCCCAGGAGGCGGGCATCGGCCCGTCGGGCCGGGGCGCCGCCCGGCGCATCCCGGTGCCGGAAAGGACGGCGGACGCGACGGCGGATGCGACGGCGGAGCCGGAGGAGGCCACGCAGCTGACGCTGCTCTGAGCGCCCGCTACGACAGCGAGTAGTTGCCCGTGGCGACCGCCCGGCCGCCCCGCCCGGTGCCGTCACTCGTGATCGTCCGGACATACACGATCCGCTCGCCCTTCCTGCCGGAGATCCGCGCCCAGTCGTCCGGGGTCGTGGCACTGGTCAGGTCCTCGATGGCCAGGATCTCCTCGGCGGCCGCCCGAAGCAGGTCCTGGACCCGCAGCCCGAGCGGCTCCCCGCTCTCCAGATGCCTGGTGATGAGGGCCAGTTTGGCCCGGTCGACGATGTTGCGGATGGTCGCCCCCGAGCAGAAGTCCTTGAAGTACAGCAGCTCACGCTCACCGTTCTCGAACTTGACCTCCAGGAACTCGTTCGCCGGCTCCTTCGCGTAGAGGTACTCGACGAGCCTGCGCATCATGTTGTCAAGGGCGGCCGGGGCGTCTCCGCCGTGCACCCCCAGATCCCCGGGGTGGACGGGCACGTCGGGCCCGAGATGCCGCGACAGGATCTCCCGCGCGGCCGCCTCGTCGGGCCTGGCGACCCTGACCTTCAGGTCCAGCCGGCCGGGGCGCAGGATCGCGGGGTCGATCATGTCCTCGCGGTTGGAGGCGCCGATGACGATGACGTTCTCCAACCCCTCGACGCCGTCGATCTCGGCGAGCAGCTGGGGGACGATGGTGTTCTCCACGTCCGAGCTGATGCCAGAGCCGCGGGTGCGGAACAGGGAGTCCATCTCGTCGAAGAAGACGATGACGGGGGTGCCCTCGGAGGCCTTCTCGC
This sequence comes from Streptomyces sp. NPDC051940, assembly GCF_040680895.1. Taxonomy (NCBI): domain Bacteria; kingdom Bacillati; phylum Actinomycetota; class Actinomycetes; order Kitasatosporales; family Streptomycetaceae; genus Streptomyces; species Streptomyces sp. NPDC051940. The sequence continues at coordinate 28,333 of NZ_JBFAXR010000006.1, forward strand.
GGGCCCGCTGGAAGACGAGGCGGATCTGGCGCTCGGTCTCGCCGACGTACTTGTTGAGAAGCTCGGGGCCCTTGATGTTGAGGAAGTACGAGCGGCCCGCGGCCTGCCCGGTCACCTCGTGGACCTTCTTGGCCAGGGAGCTGGCGACGGCCTTGGCGATCATGGTCTTGCCGCAGCCGGGCGGACCGTACAGGAGGATGCCCTTCGGCGGCCGGATGCCGAGGCGCCGGAACAGCTCCGGGTGCAGGTAGGGGAGTTCGACCGCGTTGCGGATGCGCTGGATCTCCTTGTCCAGGCCGCCGATCTCGCCGTAACCGACGTCCGGGACCTCCTCCAGGACGAGGTCCTCGACCTCGCTCTTGGGGACGACCTCGTAGGCATGGCCGGAGCGGGGCTCCAGCAGCAGGGCGTCGCCGGGCCGGATCACGGTGTCCAGCAGCGGCTCGGCGAGCCGCACCACGCGCTCCTCGTCGGCGTGCGCGAGGACCAGGGCCCGCTCGCCGTCCTCGAGGACCTCCTTGAGGGTGACGATGTCCCCGGCGCGCTCGAACTCCATCGCCTCGACCACGTTGAGGGCTTCGTTGAGCATCAGCTCCTGACCGCGCTTGAGGTCGTCGGGATCCAGACTCGGGCTGACGTTCACCCGGAGCTTGCGGCCCCCGGTGAAGATGTCGGCCGTGCCGTCCTCATTGGCCTGCAGGAACACGGCAAAGGTGGCCGGCGGCTGCGCGAGCCGGTCGACCTCCTCCTTCAGGGCCACGATCTGGTCGCGGGCCTCGCGGAGGGTGCCTGCCAGCCGCGCGTTCTGCGCGGCCACGCCCGCCAGTTCGGCCGTCAGCTCACCCACCCGCTCCTCCAGGGCCGCCATCCGCGGTTCCTCGGGCCCGGGCTCCGGGACGGACCGCTCCCCGCCCGCTGCGGACGCGCCCTCCCCCGGCGTACGGCTGTCGCTCATTTCGCCTCCCTGTGGCGCAGCACGGCGTCCAGGGAATCCTCGAGCTCCTCGCGGAACGGGACGGCGCCCCGGACCCGCAGGTCGGGATCGCGGAACAGCATCGACAGGACGACGACGTCCCACGGATTGCCGTCGGGGACGAACCCCCGGCTTCTGCTCTCCCGGGTGAGTTCCGCGAGGCTGTCTGATTCCTGGGTGGTGGATTTCATCAGATCGGCGAAATCCCCCAGGGTCTGCGCCCCGGCGACGGACGTGAGGGAGAGCAGATTGTTGAGCGAGAAGTCGGACGGGGACTCCGGCACACCGTGCGGCTGTTCCGTTACGGAGAATCCGGCGCGTTCGGCGACCGCGACGACTTCGTCGACGGGCAGCCTTTCCCTGCTCGCGATCACCGAATCGAGGTCGAGGGGCAGTGCGCGCCAGTCCTCCGCGGTGACCTGGTGCTCATAACCGGCGCGAATCGCCTCCACCTCGGACCGGAACGCCCCGAACAACTCGTCACCCGTTTCCAGGAGGGCCGCCACCCGGAACAGCTTCCTGCGGACTTCGGCGGGAACGGCGTTCTCGGTCTTGTAGTCCAGGGCATGGCTGATCACCCCCCAGGCATGCTGCAGTACCGTCCTCACCTGGAATTCGATGCGCAGGTCCGCGAAGGCCCGGTACTCGATCAGCTCGCGGCGCCGGTCGGGTAACCGCGCGATGAGATGGAGGCTGCGATAGCCGAAGGCGTCCGGTGAGGACGCCTGACGGCTCTCCTCCTTCAGGATCTCGAACTCGGCGCGGAGCATGTTCCGCACGCGCTGGATGTCGTCCAGGTAGAACGTGACGACTCTGACGCCGCACAGATCCTCGATATCGGACAGGGTCCGGTAGCCCGGGTGCCGGTCGAGTTTCCCGAGGACGCTCGCGGGCTCCTTGGCGCGCGCCTCGACCGTCTGGATCTTCATCCCGTGCTGTTCGCAGAAGTTCTGCGTCAGATTCTTCAGGGTGACGGCGAACTGCTGGTAGAGCGGATAGGCACCTTCATAGGATTCCAGCGCTTTGGTGCGCGGAATGTCGTCACCGAACATGGATTCGCCCCCCGGCCCAGTCCGCTCCCGCAGTCGGCGGTACGGTAGGTACGACTGCGGTGAGAAGCAGTGTGGCACAGCGGTGCGCGCGGCGAGGCGTGTTGGAGCAGCGGACGCCCCCGCCGCCGAAAGGGCCGGGGCAGGACCCTCAGGCCCCCAGCACGCCGAAGGACTTGCGCAGGAGGTCGAGGAACAGCTCCGGGTCCGGGCGGTCCGGCTCGGTCCGGTCGGCATGGGCGAGCAGCGCGCTGCGCATCGCTGACACCGCCGCCCGCGCGATCACCGCGGCCCGCAGGTCCGCGTCCTCGTCACCGGCCGTGTCCCCGCCGATCGCGCCGGCCGCGTCCTCGCGCCCCCCGATCGCCCCGCCCCCGCGGAGGCGCCCGCGCACCGCCTCCGCGATGCCGTTCTCGAACTCGAAGAGCACCGGGAGCGCCGGCCGCGTCGGCGTCCCCATCATCCGGGCCGGCGGCCCGGTGAAGAGGATGGCCAGGCCCGAACCCCGTGCGTCGGCGAGGGCCAGCAGCGTGCCCAGGATCGCCGTCTGCGGCGGCTCCGCCGCGGGACGGCCGCGGATGCCCTTCACGATCAGGGGCAGCAGGTCGAACAGCTCCCCCAGGACCAGGTCCTCCTTGGACGGGAAGTAGCGGAAGAACGTCCGCTCCGTCACCCCGGCCGCGGCCGCGATGTCCTTGACCGTCGTCCGCTCGAAGCCGTGCTCCTCGAAGAGCAGCAGGGCAGCCTGCTGCAGCGCCTGCCTCGTCGCCGCCTTCTTCTGCTCACGCAGTCCCGTCGCGCTCACGCAGGCATCTTCCCATGCCTCCCGCACACACCCGTCAGCGAAAGTGTCAGCACTGACACTTTTCCGCTAACGTGTCAGTCGTGACATTTTTCGGTACGGCCCTACGCCGCCGCCCTCTCCTGCTGCTCGGCGCCCTCGGGCTCGCCGTCTGCCTGGCACTGGTCGCCGAGGTCGCGGCCCGGTCCGTGGTCGCCGGACGGATGGCGGACGGCGCGGAGCGGCGCCTGAAGGTGCGGCCGGAGATCCGGTTCGGCACCTCACCGGTGCTGCTGCACCTCGCCGAGGGCGGCTTCCCGGAGGTCGGCGTCAGCGGGCACGACGCGACGTTCGGCGACTTCTCCGGCATCTCCTTCGACGCCCGCCTGTCCGACGTCGAGCGGCGCGACGACGGCGTCTCGGTCCGGCGCAGCTCCGTACGGGCGGACGTCGGCGCCGACGCCCTCGGCGCGGACGCGGGCGCGGTCGTGGAGGCCGACCCCGGGGCCGGTGTGCTCGTCGCGCATGCCGGACCGGGCGGCCTGGTACGGATCCCGCTCACCCCCGCCCTGGACGGCACCCGGATCGAACTGCGCCCCGGCGAGCCGACCTTCGACGGCACCGCCCTCCCCCCGCTGCTCGCGGACCGCGTCACGGAGCAGGCCGCCCGCACGATCCCGCTCACCGGTCTGCCCCTGGACCTGCGGCCCCGCTCCCTCTCCGTCACCGAAGACGGCCTGCGACTGCAACTGACCGGCGGACCCGCGCGGTTCGCGGTCTGACCGGCGTACCCGAACCCGAGAACACGTACCGGACCCACCCTCCAAGGAGCACTTCCCCATGGCCACACTCCTGTACCGCCTCGGCCGCGCGGCCTACCGGCGCCGACGCGCCGTGCTCGGCGGCTGGCTCGCCGTGCTGGCGGCCGTCGCGAGCTGCCTGTTCGCGTTCGGCGGCGAACTGGACAACGAGTTCACCATCCCCGGCTCGGAATCCCAGCAGGCCCTCGACTCCATGGCCCGCACGTTCCCCGAGGCCTCCGGCACCAGCGCGCAGATGGTCTTCGCCGCCCCCGAGGGCCACCGGATCACCGAGGAGCCCTACGCCTCCGCCGTCGGGCGGACGATGGCCGAGGCGGCGAAGGCGCCGCAGGTGGCCGCCGTCGTGGACCCGTTCCAGGTGAAGGCCGTCAGCCCGGACCGTACGGCCGCTCTCGGCCAGGTGCAGTACACCGTCGCCAAGGACGACCTCGGCGAACACTCCCTCGACGCCCTGGAGGAGACCGCGTCGGCCGCGCGGGACACCGGGCTGACGGTCGAGGTGGGCGGCGCGGCCTACACCAACCAGCCGCAGGAGGGCGGACACGCCAAGGAGGCCGCCGGCGTGGTCGTGGCCCTGGCGGTGCTCGCCCTCACCTTCGGCTCGCTGTTCTCCGCCGGCATCCCGCTGGTCACCGCCCTCACCGGCGTCGCCGTGGGGCTGCTGGGGCTGCTGGCGCTGACCGACGTCGTCTCCGTGTCCAGTACGGCGCCGACGCTCGCGCTGATGCTGGGCCTGGCGGTCGGCATCGACTACGCCCTGTTCATCCTCTCCCGCCACCGCTCCCAACTCGCCCACGGCATGGCCCCCGAGGAGTCGACGGGCCGCGCCACCGCCACCGCCGGCAGCGCGGTGGTCTTCGCCGGGCTGACCGTCGTGATCGCGCTGTGCGCGCTGGCCGTGGTAAGGATCCCGTTCCTCACGGTGATGGGACTGGGCGCCGCCGGCGCCGTCCTGGTCGCGGTGGCCGTGGCGCTGACGCTGCTGCCCGCCCTGTTCGGCCTCGCGGGCGAACGGCTGCGGCCGAAGCCCGGATCGCGGGCCGAGCGCCGTGAGACGGCCGACTCCAGCGGCGGGGAGCGATGGACGCGACTGGTCATCAAAAAGCCCCTGGTCACGGTCCTGGTGGTGGTCGCCGCCCTGGGCGCGGTCGCCGTACCGGCCCGCGATCTGCAGCTCGCGCTGCCCGACAACGGCACCGCGGCCGCCGACACCACCCAGCGCCGGGCGTACGACCTGATCGACGCCCGTTTCGGGGCGGGCGCCAACGGCCCGCTGCTCGTCCTCGCCGAGGAGTCCACCCCCGAGTCGGCGCGGACGCTCGCCTCGGACCTCGGCGGGCTGCCCGGTGTCGCGGCCGTGTCGCAGCCGCAGCTCGACTCCGCCTCGGGCAGCGCCCTGATCCAGGTGGTGCCCGGGACCGGCCCCTCCGACGAGCGCACCACGGACCTGGTCCGGGAGATCCGCGACCGGGCGCCGGCGTGGGAGGACGGCTCCGGCTCCCGTATCTCGGTGACGGGCTCGACGGCGGTCAACATCGACGTGTCGGACCGGCTGGCCGACTCGCTGCTCCCGTTCGCCGGGATCGTCGTCGGACTGTCGCTGCTGCTGCTCCTGCTGGTGTTCCGCTCGGTGGTCGTGCCGGTGAAGGCGGCGCTCGGCTTCCTGCTGTCGGTCGCCGCGTCGTTCGGGGCGGTCGTGGCGGTCTTCCAGTGGGGCTGGGCGGCGGATCTGCTGGGCGTGGAGAAGACGGGGCCGGTGGTGAGCTTCCTGCCGATCATCCTGATGTCGGTGCTGTTCGGACTCGCCATGGACTACGAGGTGTTCCTCGTCTCCCGGATGCGCGAGGCGTACGTCCACGGGGCCCCGCCCCGTCAGGCGGTCGTCTCCGGCGGCCGGCACGCCGCGCGCGTCGTCACGGCGGCCGCGCTGATCATGTTCTCGGTGTTCGCGGGCTTCATCCCGGGCGGTGACGCGATCTTCAAGCCGATCGCGTTCGCCCTCGCCCTCGGTGTGCTGGTCGACGCGTTCGTGGTGCGGATGACGCTCGTGCCGGCCGTGCTCGCCCTCACCGGCCGGGCGGCCTGGTGGCTGCCGCGGCCGCTGGCCCGCCTGCTGCCCGAACTGGACGTCGAGGGCGAGAAGCTGGCCGCCGCGCAGCCCCCGGCACGAGAGGCCGCCGAGCCGGTCGGGGTGTGACGGTCAGCCGCCGTAAGGCCGGGTGATGATCTCCAGATTGTGGCCGCTCGGGTCGGCGAAGTACGTCCCGCGTCCGCCGTCGTTGCGGTTGATCTCACCCGGCCTGCGGTGGAAGGGGTCGGCGTAGTACGTCACGTCCTCCGCCCGCAGCCGGGCGAAGATCTCGTCGAACTCCTCCTCCGACACGAGGAACGCGTAGTGCTGCGTGGACACCGCCCCGGCCGGTACGTCCATGAAGTCGAGCGTGACGCCGTTGCCGGTCTCCACCGGCAGGAACGGCCCGTACTGCGGGCCGACTTCGAGCCCCAGGATCCGCGCCGTGAACTCGGCGGACCGCTTCTTGTCCTCGGATTCGACGATCGTGTGGTTCAGCATGACGGACATACCGCGACGGTACGTCGCGGTGGGCGGCGGCGCACGGGGGGCCGTGCGTGGGGCGGCCCCGTCACGCGCTCGACGGCGGCGACTCGCGCCAGATGCGGGCGAGCGCGCCGCCCGCCGGTTCCCGCAGTTCGGGGAAGACGCGGGCCGAGCTGAGCACCGGGACCGCGCGGTCGTCGCCCATGGCCCCGAGCGCCTCGATGCAGGCCGCGGCCACCGCCCAGTGGTGGTCCGGTCCCTGGACCAGCCGCTCCAGCGCGCTGATCAGCGCGGGTACGGACTCCGGCGCCCGCAGCCGGCCCAGCAGCCGCACGGCGTGCAGCGAGTACGACGTACGCAGCGGGTTCGTCGCCAGCGCGGCCGCCGCGCGGGCGGTGCGGGGGTCGCCGAGGCGGGCCAGGGCCTCGGCGGCCGTGGCGGCCCGCACCGGATCGCGGTAGTTGAGCAGCAGGACGAGCGTCTCGAACGCCCGCCGGTCACCGAGCGTCCCCAGGGAGAAGGCGGCGAGCTCCCGGGCCCACAGGGGGTGGCCGGGGAGCTCGAGGGTGCGGGCCAGTTCGTCGCGCGCGGTGGACGTGCCCTGGCGGGCGAAGGTGACGGTGCGCTCGTACAGGGCCCACTGGCCGTGGCCCTTCAACTCCCCCCGGACCCGCTCGGTCAGCGCCCGGAAGTCGTCGTCGCGCGAGTGCATATGGCGCCCCCCTGCCGTGCATGACAGGTTCAGGGTAGGCGGTCAGCCGCGCCGGCCGAACGGTTCAGCAGGATGGTGTTCACTCCAACGTGTGCCGTCGGCGGAGAGCCGGATCGTCGCCCCGTCGGTCAGCAGATAGCCGGCGCGTGTACGCCACACCCAACGGCCCGCGCCGGGTGCGTCGTCGGGCGACCCGCCGGGTGCGAAGGTGCGGGCGCCGTCGCGGCTGCGGAACACCCGGTCGTCCTCCGTCACCAGCAGCAGGCTGCCGTCCGCCCCGACGAGCGGGGTGCCGAGCGCCGACCACGGCGCGCGTCCCTGCCGGTGCGTCCAGCGCCGGTCCCAGGTGCGGCCGCCGTCGGTGCTGGCGTAGACCGCGGAGAGGGGGTTCTTGGTCGTCTCGGCCGTGGCGGTGGACTCCCGAGCCAGGCTCGCGTACAGGGTGCGCCCTGTCGTACCGAAGACGTCCACCCGCATCACGTCCCCCGGATCGCCGGCGAGCCGGCTCGTACGCCAGCTGCGGCCGTCGTCGCGGGACGAGGCGACGACCAGGTCGCCCGACGCGGGGTCCCTGCCCCACACCCACCACGTGCCGTCGGCGAGGGGCTCCACCCGCCAGTCGTGGGCGAGGTCCAGCGGGGGCTGTACGGCGAGGACGCGCAGCCGTCCCGTGGCCGGGTCGTGGGCGGCGAGCCGGGGCCGCTCGCAGTCCATGTTCTCGTCGGGACTGTCGCACCAGAAGGCCGGGGAGACGCCGTCCGGGATCCGGACCGTGGTGCCGGAGGCGTCCCGGTCGACCTTCGTCCAGGTGCGGCCGCCGTCCGTCGTGAAGAGGCCCGGGGCGTCGCGGTCGACGGTGTAGTCGGTCACGAGGGCGGTGCGCGGGCCGAGGGAGGTGACGACGGCCGAGACGCCGTCGTCGCCGCCCGCCGGCGGCAGCGGGACGGTGCGTTCGGCCCAGCCCCCGTCGTCGAGCACGGAGAGCCGCTGCTCGCAGCGGGCGACGGGGTCGCCGTCCTGGGGGCAGCGGTAGAGGAGCGCGAAGCCGTGCGTGGTGTCGTGGAAGTCGGCGGAGAGTACGTCCCAGCCGCCGGCTTCGCCGGGCGGTCCGGCGGCCGGGAGCCGCGGGGGCAGGGCGCCGACCGGGTACGGGACGTCCGCGGGGGCCCGGCCGGCGTCCGCCGCCTCGGGTCCGCAGCCGGCCAGCAGGAGCAGGGCGGCCGCGGCCACCGGGTATCGCAGGGAACCGTGCCGCATGTGACCTCACCCTGGTCGTGGCCCACCCTGGCTGGTGGCCGCCGGTAGAGCCCGTACACCGCCGGGGGCGCGGCCGTTCCCCGTCCCCTCTGGCGCGGGGGTTACTCATGAGTTACTCTGCTCGTACGAGCGGGACCCCGCTCTGGTGACTGGTGACGCAGTCGCCGTGTTGCACTCGGTTCAGTGGACTTCACCGCACGGCCCGGCCCCGGGACAGGGCCGGCCGCCCCTTCCTCAGCTCGCTTCCGCCGCACGTGGGCGCCCCAGCGCGCGCCCCGCGGCAGCCGACCGCGCTTGGAGTCCCGCCATGTCCCCTGAGATCCCCGACACCCCCTCCCCCCTGCGCACCGTCGCCGTCGTAGGCCTCGGCACCATGGGCACCGGCATCGCCGAGGTGCTCGCCCGGGCCGGCCGCGAGGTCGTCGGCATCGACGTCAGCGCCGCCGCCACCCGGCAGGCCGCCACCGCCCTGGAGCGGTCGACGGCGCGTGCCGTGGCGCGGGGCCGGATGACGGAGGCCGAGCGCGGCGACGCGCTGGCCCGGTTCCGCACCTTCACCGAGATCGAGGCCGCCGCGTCCGCCGACCTGGTCATCGAGGTCGTGCCGGAGAGCTACGACGTCAAGCACGAGGTCCTCGCCGAACTGGACCGCGTACTGCGGCCGGAGACGATCGTGGCGACCGGCACCAACGCCCTCTCCGTGACCCGGCTCGCCGCCGACTCCGCGCATCCGGAACGGGTGCTGGGGCTGCACTTCTTCAACCCCGTGCAGGCGATGAAGCTGGTCGAGGTCGTCTCGTCCGTGCTCACCGACCCGCGCGCCGTCGCGGCCGTCACCGACCTCGCCGTCGAACTGGGCAAGGAGCCCGTCGCGGTCGGCGACCGGCCCGGCTTCATCGCCGACGGACTGCTCTTCGGCTACCTCAACCAGGCCGCCGCGATGTACGAGTCGCGCTACGCGACCCGCGAGGACATCGACGCCGCGATGCGGCTGGGCTGCGGGCTGCCCATGGGCCCGCTCGCGCTGCTCGACCTGATCGGCGTCGACACCGCCCGCAGGGTCCTGGAGGCGATGTACGCCGCCTCCCAGGACCGGCTGCACGCCCCCGCCCCGATCCTGGGCCAGCTGGCCGCCGCCGGACTGACCGGCCGCAAGGCGGGCCGGGGCTTCTACACCTACGCGGCCCCCGGCAGCGCCGAGGTGGTCGAGGACGCCCTCACGCCCGGCCACGGACGAGCGGCCGCCGGGGGGCGGCCGGTCGCCTCGGTCGGGGTCGCGGGCAGCGGCACGATGGCCAGCGGGATCGCGGAGGTGTTCGCGAAGTCCGGCTACCAGGTGGTGCTCGCGGCGCGCAGCCCCGAGAAGGCCGAGTCGGCGAAGGCACGTATCGCCAAGTCGTTCCAGCGCTCGGTCGCCAGGCAGCGGCTGAGCGAGGCGGACGCCGAGGCGGCGCTCGCCCGGATCACGCCGGCCGGCTCGCTCGACGCCTTCGCGGACGTGGACCTGGCGGTGGAGGCGGTGGCCGAGGACCTGGAGGTCAAGACGCAGCTCTTCGCGACCCTCGACAAGGTGTGCAAGCCGGGCGCGGTGCTCGCCACGACCACGTCCTCCCTGCCCGTGATCGCCTGTGCCCGCGCCACGTCCCGCCCGCAGGACGTCATCGGCATGCACTTCTTCAACCCGGCGCCCGCGATGAAGCTCGTGGAGGTCGTGAGCACCGTGCTCACCGGTGAGGACGTGCGGGCCACGGTGCACGCGGTCTGCGCGTCCGTGCGCAAGCACGGGGTCGACTGCGGCGACCGGGCGGGCTTCATCGTCAACGCGCTGCTGTTCCCGTATCTGAACAACGCGGTGAAGATGGTCCAGGAGCACTACGCCACCCCGGACGACATCGACGCCGCGATGAAGCTCGGCGGCGGGTATCCGATGGGCCCCTTCGAGCTGCTGGACGTCGTCGGGCTCGACGTGTCCCTGGCCATCGAACAGGTGCTGCACCGCGAGTTCCGCGACCCCGGGCTGGCGCCCGCGCCGCTGCTCGAGCACCTCGTCGCGGCGGGCTGTCTGGGGCGCAAGACCGGGCGGGGCTTCCGCGAGTATGCCCGGCGCTAGTGCATGGAGTACGTTCACACTCATGTCGCAACCTGCAAAGCCCACGCGTACGAACGCCGCCGGTCAACGGCTGAAGATGCGCCGCGAGCTCGCGGCGGCGGCGATGGAGCTGTTCGCGACCAAGGGCTACGAGGCGACGACGGTCGACGAGATCGCCGCGGCGGCGGGTGTGGCGCGGCGTACGTTCTTCCGGCACTTCCGGTCCAAGGAAGAGGCGATCTTCCCCGATCACGACGACACGCTCGAGCGCGTGAACGCGGTCCTCGACGCGGCTCCGCCGCACGAGAACCCGCTCGACACCATCTGCCGCGGGATCAAGGAGGTCATGCGGATGTACGCGGCCTCCCCCGCGGTGTCGGTCGAGCGCTACCGGCTCACCCGTGAGGTCCCGACCCTGCGGGAGCGGGAGATCGCCTCGGTCTCCCGCTACGAGCGGCTGTTCACGCGCTACCTCCTCGGGCACTTCGACGAGGGGGCGCACCACGACGGCGACGACGATCCGCTGCTCGCGGAGGTCGCGGCGTCCGCGGTCGTCACCGCGCACAACCACGTGCTGCGGCGGTGGCTGCGGGCGGGGGGCAAGGGGGACGTGGAGGGGCAGCTGGACCACGCCTTCGACGTGGTCCGGGAGACGTTCGGGGCGGGGATCGGGCGGTGGGGTGGGCGGCCTCCCGCGGCGCGGCCTGCGGCGGCTGTGGCGGGGGATGAGGTGCTTGTTGCGGTTGCGCGTACGGATGCGCCTCTCGGGGAGGTTATGCGGACGATCGAGAAGGCACTGCGGAAGTAGCGTCCCTCGGATACGGTCCCGCTTCCTGGGGGCTGCGCCCCCAGACCCCCCTGTCGCGCCTGCGGCGCTCGTCCTCAAGCGCCGGACGGGCTGGGATGCGCCCTTCGCCCTGATGCCTGGTCGCCGTTTTTTCGGCGCTGCGCGCCTCGTCCTCAAGCGCCGGACGGGCTGGGGTGCGGCCGTCCCCCTCGTGCGCCGGACAGGTTGCGAGGCGGCCGCCCCTGGCCTCCGGGCAGGCCGGGAGCGGCCGCCCATCTGACTGGCCCGGGCAGGCTGGGAGCGGCCGCGCGGCCGTGGGTGTCAGCCGTCTGACAGTTTGTCCTTCGCGCGGCGGAGGCGGGCGCTCAGGCGTTTGGCTGTTTCGCTCTGGCGGGCCTGGTGGAGGCGGGCTGCCGCTGCCTGGCCGGGCTGGCTGTCGCGGGCCTGTTGCAGGCGGGCCGCCGCTGCTTGGCCTGCCTGGCTGTGGCGGGCCTGGTGGAGGCGGGCCGCCGCGGACTGGGCGGCCTGGCTGTCGCGGGCCTGTTGCAGGCGGTCGGTCGCCTGGGCGCGGACCTGGGCGCCCGCTCCGGCTGCCCGCTCGCGGGCCTGCGCGCCCGCCCCGGCTGCCAGTTCGCGGGCCTGGGTGCCCGCCGAGCCCGCCATCCGGCGGGCGGTCGCCGCCCGTTCGAGGTCGACGACCACCGTGCCCGCCATCCGGTCGTGCAGTGTGCGGGGGATGCCGTCCTTGGCCAGGAGGGCGTGGATCGGGTCCCAGACGCCGAGCAGGAGCAGGGCCAGGCCCGCGATCAGGACCACGATGCCCGTCGGCGTCGCGCCCAGCGCCGCCATGCCGGTCGCGGCGGGGACCGCCAGCAGCAGGCCCAGGACCAGCAGCGGAGGGCCGATCAGGGAGCGGGTGAGGGCGTGGCGGGCCGGGAGGCGGCGGGTGCGCTTGTCCGGGAGGTCGTGGGGGTGCGGCGGGCGGGCCACCTTGACGCCGGTCAGCGCGCGGCCCGGCGTCGTACCGAACCAGCACAGCCCCGCCCACTGGTAGACCACCGGCAGGAAGGCCACCGCGAGCACGATCACCGCGACGCCCGCGAGCACGGGGACGAGGAGCTTGGTGACCACGTCGTGCACGGCCGTGTCCAGCGCCGCCTGCCCCGCGGCCTCCGCGTGGCCGGAGACGAGCCGCGGCCAGGCGCTGCGGAACGAGTGCTGCAGCAGGTCCTGCCAGAACACGGGGTCGGTGACCTGGCTGTGGACGTACGCCACGACCGCCCCGCTGATCGCCGCGCCGAAGGCCACGACCAGCGTCCAGGCGATCAACTGGTCGACGGTGAAGGCGAGCAGCCGCTTCCCGGTGCCGGCCACGGGCAGGTCGTCGCCGAGGGAGAGGGCGATCCGCGGCCGGATGTCGGGGACGGCGCCCGGCGCGTACGCCGGTGCATAGACGGGCTCCGGCCCCATAGGGGCCGGAGGCGGGCCGAACTCCCCCGGCCCGCCCACCTGCTGAGGTATCACGTACCGGCCCCCGTCCGGGGCGTGCGACTGGCTCATGGTCCGGCAGCATTGCCGAAGCGACCCGGCCCCCGCAACGCCCTCAGGCGCTTTGTGCCGCGCCTGTGGCATTCGCCGGGACGGGCTCGACCTGCGCGTCCCAGTCGATCCGGTACCCGAACTGCCAGGCCATCTTCTCCGGCTTCGCCATGGACTTCATCAGCACGGGCATCAGCGCGTCCCGCACCACCCGGGCCACGGGACCGGCCGCCTTGTTGCTGTTGGTACGGGCCGCGGTGGCGATGATCTTCTCGCACCGGGCCCGCCGCAGCCCCTCGTACGCCGCGAACGCCTGGTCGTACGGCAGGTCCCGCAGACAGCGCGCCAGCTGCACCGCGCTCTCCGCGGCGAGCGAGGCGCCCTGCCCGGAGCTGGGCGAGGTCGCGTGCGCGGAGTCGCCGATGAGCACCATGCGGCCGCGGCTCCACACCGGCACCCGCGGCAGGTCCTCCATCGGGCCGACGATCAGCAGCTCCTCCACCGGGCACGCCTTGATGACGTCCGCGGCCGGGCTGTCGTCGTCGGTGAACGCCTCGATCAGCTCGCGGCGCCACTGCTCCTTGTCGACGGCCCGGCACTCCGCGAGGGTCATGGCCTCACGCCGGGGCAGGTTGACGAACCACACGCACGTGCCGTCGTCCTCCGTCTGCCAGCCGAAGAAGGCGCGCTTGCCGAAGCTCATCGCCATCTTCCCGCCGGTCGACGCGAGGCCCGTGCCGGTGAAGCGGCCGCCGAAGTTCAGCAGGCCCTGGTAGCGCGGGGCGGGCGCGGCGGGGTCGATCAGGCGGCGGGTGGTGGAGCGCAGGCCGTCCGCGCCGACGAGGATGTCGGCGGTGGTCTCCGTGCCGTCCTCGAAGCGGGCGGTGACGCCGTCGGCGGTCTCGTCCGCGTCGACCAGGCGCTTGCCGTGCTCGATCCGCACGCCGCGCCGGGCGGCCTCGTCGTACAGCGCGGCGTACAGCTCGGAGCGCCAGACGAGTTGCTGGTCGGGCAGCCCCGCAGGCGGCGCGAACTCCGCCAGCTGCTTGCCGTTCCAGCTCTTGACGACGATCGAGCGCATCGGCGTGCCGACGGCGCGTACGACCTCGTCGGCGTCGATGAGGGCGAGGGCGTTCAGTCCGTTGGGCGCGATGCTGAGGCCGCCGCCGACGCCCTCGGCAGTGCCCTCGTACGCCTCGTGGACGACGGCCTCGATGCCCGCCTTCTGCAGGGCCATCGCGAGCGCCGGTCCGGCGATGCCGCCGCCCACGACGGTCGCGGTGCGTATGCGTGTCATGGCTGTTCCTCTTCGTCTGCGTCGTCTACGGGGGCGGACTCGCCGTGGAAGGACGCCCACGCGGCGGTCCACTCGGTGTCCGGGTCCTGTACGCGCTTCAGGAATTCCTCGGTGAAACGCGCCTCGGTGCGCAGCTGGGCGAGCCGGTACTGCTCCTCGATCACGAACAGTTCGGGCACGCCCTGCGCGAGTACGCCGTCGATCAGCTTCGTGGTCTCCTCCTGCGCCACGGCGAGGTGGTAGAGCCGGCCCCGCAGCAGGGAGACGACCTCGCTCGGCGGCAGTGCGGCGATCAGCGACAGCGCGGTGACGAACCGGGGGTACTCGAACCCCGGCTCCTCGAGCATCTCGCGCAGCCAGTCGCGCAGTTCGGCGCGGCCGGCGTCGGTGAGGGCGTAGACCGTGCGCTCGGGGCGCTGCCCCTCGCGCACGGTCTCCTGCTCGGCGACGAACCCGGCCTTGGCCAGCTGCTGGACGACCATGTACAGCGAGCCGTGGTTGAACTTGATGCTGCGGTCGTCGCCGTGGTCCCGCAGGGTGCGGCTGAGTTCGTACGGGTGCATCGGCTTCTGGCTCAGGTACGAGAGCACCGCCAGGGCCAGGGGGTTGCCGACCTTGCGCTTCTTCGCCATCGCTGTCTCAGGCCGCCGTCCGGGCCGGGTCCGGGAGGGAGGGGTGCGTGCCGTGCTTCCGGGCGGTCCGCGCCTCGGCGAGGAACTCCCGGGAGAAGAGTGCCGCGAGTACGGCGATTCCGCCACGGTTGACGCGGATTTCGCTGTTGCCCATGTGACCGGCGAGCACGATCCGGCGTCCGGCGCCGGCGGTGGGGGCCTCGGCGTCCTTGACCTTGCCGCCGCGGCCGGCGCGCTTCAGGTCCCAGTCGTCGATGACGGCGTCGTCCGGGAGCAGCAGCTTCAGCGTCGATCCGTCGAGGTCGACGGTGATCCGGATGTCGCCGCCGTCCGCGATCCGCGGGGACCGCAGGTCGAGCGTCACGCTGCCGCGGTGGGCGCGGACCTCGATGCCGCCGGCGGTGGTCCAGTGGCCGAGCCGCTTCACGCTGTCGCGGTGGGCGGCGATCCGCTCCTGGACGTCCTGACGGGTGTCGGTGTCGAACATCGGGGTTCTCCCTCTCGGTCGGTGGTGCCTCCGTACTTGCTGGTTGACTTAGATTATTCAGCTCTGATTAGTCAGAGTCAACTATTTAGAGAGAGGTCGGATGAACCTGCTGTATTGACGGACCAGAAAGCGCTTCCTAGAGTCCGCGAGGCAGCACACATCCGAGGAAAGCAGCGGAACGGCACCACCATCAGCCCGTCCGGCGCTTGAGGACGAGCGCCGCAGGCGCGAAAAGCGGGCGCAGCCCGCAAGGGCCCCACAGCGCAACGCGACCCGCACACCCCACAAGGAAGGAAACCCGCATGGCGGTCAGCAGAAGGAACTTCCTGGGACACGTAGCCGCGACCGCCGCCGCAGGCGGCACCCCGGTACTCCTGGCCACCCCGGCGGCGACCGCCGCCGAGGCACCGGACACCGCCGGCCCGGTCCTCACCGGCATGACGACCGACGAGGAGTGGAACCGCTTCCTGTCCGCCCAGGACCCCACCTGGCACCGCCTCCCCCGTACCTGGTTCGAGGGCCCGTTCCTGGGCAACGGACTGCTGGGCTCGATCGTCTACCAGGAGCCCGGCGCGAACGCCCTGCGCTTCACCGTCCACCACAGCGAGGTCCAGGACCACCGCCCCGCGTTCGGCAACGAATGGGGCGTGGCCCGCCTCCCGGTCGGCAACCTACTCCTCCACCCCGTGGGCACGATCACGGGCGTGGACCTCCGCCTGGACCTCTGGCAGGCGGAGCTCCGCGGCACGGTGACCACCGACGCCGGCACGCTCACCCTGCGCGCCCTGGTGCACAACGACCGCTCGCTGCTGCTCGTGGCCGTGGAGGCGACCGGCGGCGAGGAGGGTTTCCGCTTCGAGTTCCGGCCCTCGGCGGCGGTCAGCCCCCGCGTCATCCGCGAGCAGCCGCCCGCGGGTTTCGTCCCGAACCCGCCGTTCGACTCCCGTACGGAGGACGACGGTCTCGGCGTCACCGTCCAGCCGATGACCGCGGGCGGGCAGACCGCCTCGGCGTACCGGGAACGCGGCGGCGGCCGGGAGCGGGTGTACTACCTGTCCGTGGCGCACTCGTACCCCGGCGAGGGCGCCGAGGGCCGGGTCACGGCGGCGGTCCGCGAGGCCGCCGCCCTGCCGCCGGCGGACCTGCTGCGTACGCACCGGGAGTGGTGGCACGCCTTCTACCGCAAGAGCTTCCTGTCCGTCCCGGACGCCCTGCTGCAGAGCTTCTACTGGATCCAGCTCTACAAGCTGGCCTCCGCCGCCCGCGCGGACGCTCCGGTGATGTCCACCACCGGCCCCTGGCTGGAGCCCACGCCCTGGCCGAGCGTCTGGTGGAACCTCAACGCCCAGCTGGAGTACTGGCCGTGCTACGGCTCCAACCATCTGGAGCTCGACCCGATCGGGCGCACGCTCGCCGAGAACACGGACATCCTCGTCGACGCGCTGCGTCCCGAGTACCGCCACGACTCGATGGGCCTGCGCCGCAGCACGGACGCCCAGTGCGACGACGCGGGCTACGTCGGCGTGCCCGGGGTGGGCGATCCGGAGGTCGGCGACCTGCCGTGGGCGCTGCACAACGTCTGGCTCAACTACCGCCATTCGATGGACCGCGGTCTGCTGCGCGACACGGTCTTCCCGCTGCTGCGCCGGGCGATGAACTACTACCTGCACTTCCTCACCGAGGGCGCGGACGGACGGCTGCACCTGCCGAAGACCTTCTCCCCCGAGTACGGCAGCGCCCCGGACTGCAACTACGACCTGGCGCTGATCCGGTGGAGCTGCCGCACGCTGCTGGAATCGGCGAAGGCGCTGGACATCGACGACGAACTCGCGCCCCGCTGGCGGGAGGTGCTGGACCGGCTGGTCGACTACCCGGTGGACCGGAACGGCTTCATGATCGGCACGGGCGTTCCGTTCGCCAAGTCGCACCGGCACTACTCGCACATGCTGGCCGTCTATCCGCTCTACCTGGTCAATGGAGACGACCCGGCGAGCCGCGAGCTGATCGAGCGGTCCCTGGAGCACTGGATCGGCTTCGAGGGCGCGCTGCGCGGCTACAGCTTCACGGGGGCGGCGTCCATCTCCACGCAGCTGGGCAGGGGCGACGACGCCCTGCGGTACCTGCGGGAGCTGGTGGCCCGCTTCATCCAGCCCAACACCATGTACTACGAGGCCGGTCCGGTCATCGAGACACCGCTGTCGGGTGCCCAGACGATGCACGACATGCTCTGCCAGAGCTGGGGCGGGGTCATCCGCTTCTTCCCCGGTGTCCCCGCCGACTGGCGGGACGTCACCCTGCACGACTTCCGTACGGAGGGCGCGTTCCTGGTCAGCGCGGTCCGGGCGGGCGGGGAGACGCGCTGGGTGCGGGTGCGCAGCCTGGCGGGCGAGCCGTGCCGGATCCGGCACTCGCTGGCCGGTCCGGTGACGGTCGCCGGGGTGGGCGGCCCGGCTCCGGCGTGGCGGGAGGTGGCGCCCGGGGAGATCGAGCTGGACCTCGCGCAGGGGTGGGAGGCGCTGGTGCACCCGGCCGGTACGGCCGTGTCGCCGCGCGTCGCGCCGGTGCGGGTCACCGTGCCCGCCCCGCGCTGGGGGCTGCAGCCGCTGCCGCCGGCGGGGGCCTCGACGCGGGTCGATCTGGGGCCGTACCTGAACAACGACGGCATCACGACCGAGATGTTCTTCGGCGACGGCGACTTCGACGGCTCGGGGCGTACGTACCCGATGGCGCAGCTCCCGCAGACGGGGACCCTGACGGACGGCGGGGTGGGCTTCGCCTTCGTCAACGGGGCGGAGGGCACCGCGAACAACGTGCTGGCCGCGGGACAGCGGGTGGAGGTCCCCGCGGGCCGGTACGCGAAGCTGCACGTGCTGGGCGCCGGGGACACGGGCGACGTACGGATCCCGGCGACGCTGACGTACGCGGACGGCTCGGCGGTGGCGGCGGAGATCGCCCTGACGTCCTGGCTGAACAGCCCGTCGTACGGCGAGACCCAGCCGGTCACGACGAGCCAGATCCACACCCGCACGGGCCCGCTGCCGACCCGCGGCGGGATCTTCCACCAGACGGTGCCGGTGGACCCGGCCCGCACGCTCACCTCGGTCACCCTGGCCGCGCCGGACGGGGCGGCACGGGCGCACGTCTTCGCGGTCACCGTGGAGGGCGGGGCCTGAGTTCACCCATTCGGCGTAGCGGGGTGCGGCGGAGCGAGGGACCCCCGCACCCCGTGTACCAGCGCTCATCCGTGATCTGCGGATGACATCTGAGAGAAATTGTTGGCACTCGGTGTCTTGTCACCTGGCACGCCGTGCCATACGTTGAAGGTGTCCGGGCGGCCGGCGCATGGCGAAAGAGCCGTGCGCCGGCTGTCCCCGCAACGCACCACCGCGCGCCCGGACACGCCTCGTCACAGGCATGAGCGCACACCACGCGCACCCCAGCACCGACACCGCTGAACCGACGGACAACACC
Source organism: Streptomyces sp. NPDC051940 (assembly GCF_040680895.1). Classification (NCBI taxonomy): domain Bacteria; kingdom Bacillati; phylum Actinomycetota; class Actinomycetes; order Kitasatosporales; family Streptomycetaceae; genus Streptomyces; species Streptomyces sp. NPDC051940. Next base: position 46,785 of record NZ_JBFAXR010000006.1, read on the forward strand.
CCCGACGTCCCCTCAAGCGTTCCCGCAAAGCGCTTCGCCGGAGGCATACCGTGAACCAGATCCTGGACGCCGTGATGGCGACCGACACGACCCCCGCGGACTTCGCCGCGCTGCCCGTCCCCGAGTCCTACCGCGCGGTCACCGTGCACAAGGACGAGGTCGACATGTTCGAGGGCCTCGACACGCGCGAGAAGGACCCCCGCAAGTCCCTGCACGTCGAGGACGTGCCCGTGCCCGAGCTGGGCCCGGGCGAGGCCCTCGTCGCCGTGATGGCCAGCTCGGTCAACTACAACTCGGTGTGGACGAGCATCTTCGAGCCGATGTCCACCTTCGGCTTCCTGGAGCGCTACGGCCGGCTCAGCGAGCTGACCAGGCGCCACGACCTGCCGTACCACGTCATCGGCTCCGACCTGGCGGGCGTCGTGCTGCGCACCGGCCCCGGCGTCAACGCCTGGCGGCCCGGCGACGAGGTCGTCGCGCACTGCCTGTCCGTCGAGCTGGAGAGCGCCGACGGACACAACGACACGATGCTCGACCCCGAGCAGCGCATCTGGGGCTTCGAGACGAACTTCGGCGGCCTCGCGGAGATCGCGCTGGTGAAGTCGAACCAGCTGATGCCCAAGCCGAAGCACCTGAGCTGGGAGGAGGCCGCCGCTCCCGGACTGGTCAACTCCACCGCGTACCGCCAGCTCGTCTCCCGCAACGGCGCCGGTATGAAGCAGGGCGACAACGTGCTGATCTGGGGCGCGAGCGGCGGACTCGGCTCGTACGCCACCCAGTTCGCCCTGGCCGGCGGCGCGACGCCCATCTGCGTGGTCTCCAGCGAGCAGAAGGCGGACATCTGCCGCGCCATGGGCGCCGAGGCGATCATCGACCGGGCCGCCGAGGGCTACCGGTTCTGGAAGGACGAGAACAACCAGGACCCCAGGGAGTGGAAGCGCTTCGGCAAGCGCATCCGCGAGCTGACCGGCGGCGAGGACGTCGACATCGTCTTCGAGCACCCGGGCCGCGAGACCTTCGGCGCCTCGGTGTACGTCACCCGCAAGGGCGGCACCATCGTGACCTGCGCCTCCACCTCGGGCTTCCGGCACGAGTACGACAACCGCTATCTGTGGATGTCGCTGAAGTCCATCGTCGGCTCCCACTTCGCCAACTACCGCGAGGCGTGGGAGGCCAACCGGCTGGTCGCCAAGGGGAAGATCCACCCGACGCTGTCGAGGACGTACCACCTGGAGGACACCGGGCAGGCCGCGTACGACGTGCACAAGAACCTCCACCAGGGCAAGGTCGGCGTGCTCTGCCTGGCCCCCGAGGAGGGTCTGGGCGTGCGCGACGAGGAGATGCGCGCCACGCACATCGACGCCATCAACCGCTTCCGGAACGTGTGATGGCCGCTCCCAAGGACCGTCCGTGGCTGATGCGCACCTACGCCGGCCACTCCACCGCCGAGGCGTCCAACGAGCTCTACCGGCGCAACCTCGCCAAGGGCCAGACGGGGCTGTCGGTCGCCTTCGACCTGCCGACGCAGACCGGCTACGACCCCGACCACGTCCTCGCCCGCGGCGAGGTCGGCCGGGTCGGGGTGCCCGTCTCGCACCTCGGTGACATGCGGCGGCTGTTCCAGGACATCCCCCTGGAGCAGATGAACACCTCGATGACCATCAACGCCACCGCCATGTGGCTGCTGGCGCTGTACCAGGTGGTCGCCGAGGAGCAGGGCGCGGACGTCGGCGGGCTGTCCGGCACGACCCAGAACGACATCGTCAAGGAGTACCTCTCCCGGGGGACGTACGTCTTCCCGCCCGGGCCCAGCCTGCGGCTGACGACCGACATGATCGCGTACACGGTCGCGCACCTGCCGAAGTGGAACCCGATCAACATCTGCAGCTACCACCTGCAGGAGGCCGGGGCCACGCCGGTGCAGGAGATCGCGTACGCCATGTCGACCGCGATCGCCGTGCTGGACGCGGTGCGCGACTCGGGGCAGGTGCCGCCGGAGAAGATGGGCGACGTCGTGGCCCGGATCTCCTTCTTCGTCAACGCGGGCGTCCGGTTCGTCGAGGAGATGTGCAAGATGCGGGCCTTCACCCGGATCTGGGACCGCGTCACCCGCGAGCGCTACGGCATCGAGGACCCCCGGCAGCGGCGCTTCCGCTACGGCGTCCAGGTCAACTCCCTCGGGCTGACCGAGGCCCAGCCGGAGAACAACGTCCAGCGGATCGTGCTGGAGATGCTGGCCGTCACCCTCTCCAAGGACGCCCGCGCCCGCGCCGTACAGCTGCCCGCCTGGAACGAGGCACTGGGCCTGCCGCGGCCGTGGGACCAGCAGTGGTCGCTGCGGATCCAGCAGGTGCTGGCGCTCGAGAGCGATCTGCTGGAGTACGACGACATCTTCGAGGGCTCGAAGGTGATCGAGGCGAAGGTGGACGCCCTGGTCGAGGCGGCCATGGCGGAGATCGACCACATCCGGGAGCTGGGCGGGGCGATCGCGGCCGTCGAGTCCGGTTATCTGAAGTCCCAGCTGGTGGCCTCGCACGCGGAGCGGCGGGCGCGGATCGAGTCCGGCGAGGAGAAGATCGTCGGAGTGAACGCGCACACCGGGACCGAGCCCTCCCCGCTCACCGCCGATCTGGACTCCGCGATCATGACCGTGGACCCGGCGAACGAGGCGCGGGTGGTCTCCGCCATGCACGACTGGCGGCTGCACCGCGACGAGCAGCGCGCCCAGCGCGCCCTGAGCGCGCTGAAGGCCGCGGCGGCGGGTACGCGGAACCTCATGCCCGCGACGCTGGAGTGCGCCCGCGCCGGGGTCACCACCGGCGAGTGGTCCTGGGCGCTGCGCGACGTGTTCGGCGAGTTCCGCGCCCCGACCGGTGTGTCGTCCGCGCCGGTGGCCGTGGCCCCGGAGGAGGGCAGCGATCTGGCGTCGGTCCGCGGGAAGTCCGCGCGTACCGCCGCCGACCTCGGCACCGGGCGGCTGCGGCTGCTGGTCGGCAAGCCCGGCCTGGACGGCCACTCCAACGGCGCCGAGCAGATCGCCGTACGCGCCCGCGACGCCGGCTTCGAGGTGGTCTACCAGGGGATCCGGCTGACCCCCGAGCAGATCGTCTCGGCGGCCGTCGCCGAGGATGTGCACTGCGTGGGCCTGTCCATCCTGTCCGGCTCGCACGCCGAGCTGGTGCCGGACGTACTGGCGCGGCTGCGCCGGGCGGGCGCGGGCGACATCCCCGTGGTCGTCGGCGGGATCATCCCTCTCGCGGACGCGAAAGCCCTGCTCGAAGCCGGTGTGGCCGCCGTCTTCACCCCGAAGGACTTCGGAATCACGGAGATCATCGGCCGTATCGTCGACGAGATCCGCCAAGCGAACAAGCTCGACCCCCTGGAGGTCCCCGCATGACCACGCCGGTCAACCGCCTGCGCCCCCGGCGCTCCTGTCTCGCCGTGCCGGGAAGCAACCCTCGCTTCCTGGAGAAGGCCCAGGGGCTGCCGGCCGACCAGGTCTTCCTGGACCTGGAGGACGCCTGCGCGCCGCTCGCGAAGCCGGAGGCCCGGCACACCATCGTGAAGTTCCTGAACGAGGGTGACTGGACGGGCAAGACCCGGGTCGTACGGGTGAACGACTGGACGACCGAGTGGACCTACCGCGACGTCGTGACGGTCGTGGAGGGCGCGGGCCCGAACCTCGACTGCATCATGCTGCCGAAGGTCCAGGACGCCCAGCAGGTCGTCGCCCTGGACCTGCTCCTCACGCAGATCGAGAAGACGATGGGCTTCGAGGTCGGGCGGATCGGCATCGAGGCGCAGATCGAGAACGCGCGCGGCCTGAACAACGTGAACGCGATCGCGGAGGCGTCGCCCCGGCTGGAGACCATCATCTTCGGCCCGGCGGACTTCATGGCGTCCATCAACATGAAGTCCCTGGTCGTCGGCGAGCAGCCGCCCGGCTACGACGCCGACGCCTACCACTACATCCTGATGCGGATCCTGATGGCCGCCCGCGCCAACGACCTCCAGGCGATCGACGGCCCGTATCTGCAGATCCGCAACGTCGACGGCTACCGCGAGGTCGCGCGGCGCGCCGCCGCGCTGGGCTTCGACGGCAAGTGGGTGCTGCACCCGGGCCAGGTCGAGGCGTCCAACGAGATCTTCTCCCCCTCCCAGGACGACTACGACCACGCCGAGCTGATCCTGGACGCGTACGACTACTACACGTCCGAGGCCGGCGGCAAGAAGGGCTCGGCGATGCTCGGCGACGAGATGATCGACGAGGCGTCCCGGAAGATGGCCCTCGTCATCTCCGGCAAGGGGCGGGCCGCCGGCATGCGGCGGACCTCCGAGTTCGAGATCCCGGAGGGCTGAGGCGTGCAGTTCGGACGCACCTACGAGGAGTTCGAGGTCGGCGCGGTGTACAAGCACTGGCCCGGCAAGACGGTCACCGAGTACGACGACCACCTGTTCTGCCTGCTGACCATGAACCACCACCCGCTCCACATGGACGCGAACTACGCGGAGCAGACCACCGACTTCAAGCGCAACGTCGTGGTGGGGAACTACGTCTACTCCCTGCTGCTGGGCATGTCGGTCCCGGACGTCTCCGGCAAGGCGATCGCGAACCTGGAGGTCGAGTCGCTCCGGCATGTGGCGCCGACCTTCCACGGCGACACGATCTACGGCGAGACGACCGTGCTCGACAAGTGGCCGTCGAAGTCGAAGGACGACCGCGGCATCGTGCACGTCGAGACCAAGGGCTACAAGCAGGACGGCACCCTCGTCTGCGTCTTCCGGCGCAAGGTGATGGTGCCCACGTCCGTGTACACCGAGGCGCGCGGCGGCGAGCAGCCCGGGCGTCCGGAACTCCGGGAGGGCTGACCGATGGGAAGACTGGCGCAGACCGAGGGCCTGACCGAGATCCAGCAGGAGATCGTCGCGACGGTCAGGGACTTCGTCGACAAAGAGATCCTGCCGGTGGCGACCGAGCTGGAGCACCGCGACGAATACCCCACGGAGATCGTCGAAGGGCTGAAGGAGCTCGGCGTCTTCGGGCTGATGATCCCGGAGGAGTACGGCGGGCTGGGTGAGTCCCTTCTCACATACGCGCTGTGTGTCGAGGAGATCGCACGCGGCTGGATGAGTGTGTCGGGGATCATCAACACCCACTTCATCGTGGCGTACATGCTCAAGCAGCACGGCACCCAGGAGCAGAAGGACCACTTCCTGCCCCGGATGGCGGCCGGCGAGGTGCGCGGCGCGTTCTCCATGTCCGAGCCGGGGCTGGGCTCGGATGTGTCGGCCATCACGTCCAAGGGCGTACGGGAGGGCGACGAGTTCGTCCTGACCGGGCAGAAGATGTGGCTGACCAACGGCGGTACGTCAACTCTCGTCGCGGTCCTCTGTCGCACGGACGAGGGGCATCCCGAGGGCACGGCGCCGCACCGGTCGATGACGACGTTCCTGGTGGAGAAGGAGCCCGGGTTCGGCGAGGTGCGGCCCGGGCTGACCATCCCCGGGAAGATCGACAAGATGGGCTACAAGGGCGTCGACACCACCGAGTTGATCATGGACGGACTGCGAATTCCGGCCAATCGCGTACTCGGTGGCGCCACGGGCCGAGGTTTTTACCAAATGATGGACGGCGTCGAAGTCGGCCGCGTGAACGTGGCAGCGCGTGGTTGCGGCGTCGCTCAGCGTGCGTTCGAGCTGGGTGTCGACTATGCCCAGCAACGTCACACTTTCGGTAAACCCATCGCCCAGCACCAGGCGATCCAGTTCAAGCTCGCCGAGATGGCTACCAAAGTCGAGGCGGCTCATGCGATGATGGTCCGAGCAGCACGCAAAAAGGACACTGGGGAACGTAACGACCTCGAAGCAGGGATGGCGAAGTACCTCGCCTCCGAATACTGCAAGGAGGTCGTCGAGGACGCGTTCCGCATTCATGGCGGCTACGGCTTCTCCAAGGAGTACGAGATCGAGCGTCTCTATCGCGAGGCGCCGATGCTCCTCATCGGGGAGGGCACCGCCGAGATCCAGAAAATGATCATTGGCCGCCGCCTCCTCGAGGAGTACAGAAGCCAGGGATGAGTGTCGTTTTTGTGGGGACAAGCCGGGAACCGAACAGCGTCCGATGGACGTTGTAGGTCCGGGACTGTCCCCACAAGCTTGCCGAGTTCCCGGTCACACCCGGTAACATCCCGGGAAGCCGCCGTCCCCCATGTCTACGCGGCACCCTCCGCTACGAAGGTCATCCATGCCCCACAGCACACCTGAAGTACCGCGTCGCAAGGTCCGCCTGGCACGTGGCGCGTCGCCGTGGCTCCTGCCGACCTTGGCAACCGCAGCAGTCAGCCTCGCCCGCTCCCGGCGCTCCGGGAAGTGGGCGGCTGTCGCCGTGCCCTCCACCGCGCTGGCGGCGGGCATGCTGTGGTTCTTCCGCGACCCCGAGCGCGAGATCACGCAGGGCCGTGTGATCTCCCCCGCCGACGGCGTGGTGCAGAGCATCATGCCGTGGAAGGACGGGCGCACCCGGGTCGCGATCTTCATGAGCCCGCTCAATGTCCACGTCAACCGCGCGCCTCTGGCGGGCACGGTCACGTCGGTGGAGCACATCCCCGGCGGGTACGTCCCCGCGTTCAACAAGGAGAGCGAGAACAACGAGCGGGTCGTGTGGCACTTCGACACCGAGATCGGTGATGTGGAGATGATCCAGATCGCCGGCGCGGTGGCGCGTCGCATCGTCCCCTACGTGCCGGCCGGCACGAAGGTGGAGCAGGGTGACCGCATCGGCCTCATCCGCTTCGGCTCGCGCGTCGACGTGTACCTCCCCGAGGGTGTCGACGTCGCCGTCGAGGTGGGCCAGGCCACTGTCGCGGGGGTGACTCGCCTTGACCGTGATTGATCCCGACAGTAAGACCACCACGTGGGTCGACGACGCGGTCGACGACGCCGTGGACGACATGCCGCTCTCGACGCGGCTGTCCATCGCGGACACGCTGACGCTGGCCAACGCCACGTGCGGGTTCCTCGCGGTCTACTTCACGACCACGGGCGTGCTCATGCCGCACCTGATGGGCACGGACGGTGACGGCGGCATCGCACGGCACTCCGCGGCCACGGCCGTGATGCTGATGCTGCTGGCGTCGGTCTTCGACCTCTTCGACGGCCTGGTCGCGCGCAAGCTCCGCGCGTCGGCGATGGGCGCCGAGCTGGACAACCTCTCCGACCTGATCAGCTTCGGGCTCGCCCCGGCGTACTTCGTGCTGGTCTACGGCATCGTGGCGGACGACGCGCACCAGCGGGTGTCGACGGTGGCGGCCGTCGTCGTGCTGCTGGCGGTCGTCCTGAGGCTGGCCCGCTTCTCGTGTACGACGGTCCGGGACGGGGTCTTCCAGGGCATGCCCTCGCCCTTCGGGGCGCTGACCGTGGTCTCGATCGTGCTCCTCGAGCTGCCCTTCGTCCCGACGCTGCTGGCGATCGTGGGTGTGGCGTGGCTCATGGTGAGCCGGGTCGAGTACCCGAAGCCGCGCGGGCGGCTGGCGGTCGCCACGCTGGTGTGGATCTTCATCAGCATGACCTGCCTCACGGCGTGGGCGTTCGACGCGCCGGGCGCGGCGGCCCTGCTCCAGACGGGCTGCGCGCTCCAGGTCGTCACGGCGGCGACGATCCCGCTCTTCGCCACGGCCCGCCGCGTCAACACAATCCGCGACAACCGCCGCGAGGCCCGAGCAGCCCAGGGCTGACGCCCACCTCGAACCTGCCCCCGAAGGGCCCCGGGACCCCGTCCCGGGGCCCTTCGCGCTACCCGCCCCCGCCAAGCCCCGCCACGCCCTCGGGGCCGGGGCCCCGAGCCCCCTGAGACCGGGGGGCGGGAGCCTGGGCCCTTGGCCCGGGACCGGGGCTGGGAAAGCCCATGGCGGGCCGGGGGCAGGAACTCGGGCCCGGGCCCAGGGGCGGGGATCGGGGCGCCGAGGCGGGGGGCGGGAGCGAAGCTCCCAAGGCACCGCCTCTGCACGGCACTGGCCCCCTCGACGCCGGGGACCGGGGGCGGAGCCCCCGGGGCCCATGCGGGTCCAGGAGCCCGAGGGCGTGAGCCGACCCTGGACCGGGAGCGTGAGCCCAGGGTCAGTAGCCGGGGCCCGGGGCCGAGGGCCGCAGTCCGCGGGCGGGAGCGGAATCCCGGGGCCAGGGCGGAAGTAGCGCTCAGGGTCCCCGTGGCACGGCACCCGCCCAGCGGCCACACTCCTCCAGAGGCCGGAGGCGGAGCCCCCTGGGATCGCTCCGGACCGGAAGTCCGGGACCGGAAGCGGAGGCCCGGGCCCCGGGCCGCGACAGGAGCCCGGGGGCGAGTCCCCGAGGCGGGGGTTGGGGGGCCAAACCCCCAGGGTCCCCCTGGCACGGCACCGGCCCAGCGGCCACACTCCTCCAGAGGCCGGAGGCGGAGCCTCCTGGGATCGCTCGGGACCGGAAGTCCGGGGCTGGAAGCGGAGGCCCGAGGCCCGGGCCCGCGACAGGAGCCCGGGAGCGGGTCCCGGAGGCGGGGGTTGGGGGCGAAGCCCCCAGGGCGCTCCCTGGCCGCGGCACCGGCCCACCCCCGCGGCCACCCCGCCTCCAAGGACCGGGGGCAGAGCCCCAGGCCCCGGGCACGGCACCGGCCCACCTCGCGGCCAGTCCTCCTCCAGGGGCCGGGGGCGGAGCCCCCGGGGGGATCGTTCGGGACCGAGAGTCCGGTGCCGGGGCCCGGGGCTCGCGAGAGGAGCGCGGGGCGGCTCCTCGGTGTGGTGCCGGGCCGCCTCGTGGCCGACCCTCCCTCGGGGCCGGGGGCGGAGGCCCCGGGTGAGGAAGCGTCATGTCGGATTCTCGCTAGAACTACGGCCTGGCTCGCGAGAGGCTGGTCGCATGCACGAGGACAGGGAACGTTGTATCCGGGCCGTTCAGGCCAAGGACGACCGATTCGACGGGTGGTTCTTCACCGCGGTGCGGACCACCCGTATCTACTGCCGTCCGAGCTGCCCCGCCGTACCGCCGAAGCCCGAGAACATGACCTTCTACCCGAGCGCCGCCGCCGCGCAGGCCGCCGGATACCGGGCCTGCAAGCGGTGCCGGCCGGACACCAGCCCGGGGTCGCCGGAGTGGAACGTCCGCGCGGACGCCGTGGCGCGGGCGATGCGCCTCATCGGGGAGGGCGTCGTCGACCGCGAGGGCGTGACCGGGCTCGCGACGCGGCTCGGTTACAGCACGCGGCAGATCGAGCGCCAGCTCAAGGAGGAGCTGGGGGCGGGGCCGCTCGCCCTCGCGCGGGCGCAGCGGGCGCAGACCGCCCGGATCCTGATCGAGACGTCGGCCCTGTCGATGAGCGACATCGCCTACGGCGCCGGCTTCTCCTCCATCCGGACCTTCAACGACACCGTCCAGGAGGTCTTCGCCCTCTCCCCCAGCGAGCTGCGCCGCCGCGCGACCCGCACGCAGGCCGCGGCCACCCCCGGGGTGATCACCCTGCGCCTGCCGTTCCGCAGGCCGCTGACGCCCGACAACCTCTTCGGCCACCTCGTGGCCACCGCCGTCCCCGGCGTGGAGGAGTGGCGCGACGGCTCGTACCGGCGGACGCTGCGCCTGCCGTACGGGCACGGCGTCGTCAGCCTCGCCCCGCGGCCGGACCACATCAGCTGCCGGCTGGCCCTCACCGACCAGCGCGACCTCCAGGTCGCGATCGCCCGCTGCCGCCGCATGCTCGACCTCGACGCGGACCCCGTGGCCGTCGACGAGCAGCTCAGCCGCGACCCGCAGATGGCGGAGCTGGTGGCGAAGGCACCGGGCCGCCGCGTGCCGCGCACGGTGGACGGCGACGAGTTCGCCGTACGGGCCGTGCTGGGCCAGCAGGTGTCGACGGCCGCCGCCCGCACGCACGCGGGGCGGTTGGTGACGGCGTACGGAAGCAAGGTCGAGGACCCCTTCGGCGGCGGGCTGACGCACCTCTTCCCCGATATGGGGACCCTCGCCGGGCTCGACCCCGCGGCCCTCGCGATGCCGCAGTCCCGGCGTACGACCCTGACCACCCTCATCGCCGCGCTCGCCGCCGGCGAGGTCGACCTGGGCGGCGGCAGCGACTGGGCCCGCGCCCGGGAGCAGCTCGCCGCACTGCCCGGGATCGGCCCGTGGACCGTGGAGGTCGTCGCGATGCGCGGGCTCGGCGACCCCGACGCGTTCCTGGCCTCCGACCTCGGCGTACGGAAGGCGGCCGGCGCCCTCGGCCTGCCCGCCGCGCCCGCGGCCCTGACCCGCCACGCGGCGGTCTGGCAGCCGTGGCGCGCCTACGCGGTCCAGTACCTCTGGGCCACCGACGACCATCCGATCAACCTCATGCCCCAGGAGTGACCCGCATGCGCACGTACACCGTCATCGACAGCCCCGTCGGCCCGCTGACCATGGTCGCCGTCGACGGCGAGCTCGCCGGCCTGTACATGACCGACCAGAACGGCCGCCCCGCCGACGAGGACTTCGGCGTCGCGGGCGACCCCGCCGACGCGCCCTTCCCCGAGGCCGCGGAGCAGCTGCGCGCGTACTTCGCCGGCGAGCTGACGGAGTTCGACCTGCCGCTGAGGCTCGACGGCACCCCGTTCCAGCAGCGCGTCTGGGCGGAGCTGTGCCGGATCCCGTACGGCGAGACCGTCTCGTACGCCGAACTGGCCGAGCGCATCGGCAAGCCGACCGCGTCGCGCGCGGTCGGCCTGGCCAACGGCCGCAACCCCGTGAGCATCATCGTCCCCTGCCACCGCGTGATCGGCTCGAACGGCAGCCTCACCGGCTACGCGTGGGGCGTCGAGCGCAAGCGCTACCTGCTGGGCTTCGAGGCGACGGGCACGGCCCCGGAGCCGGCCGACGCGCTGTTCTGAGCCGCGACCGCGAGGGACCGCCGGGCATCCTGCCGCCCGGCGGTCCCTGCCACGTTCAGGGGGCGATGCCCACGCCCGCCACACGGCTCCACTCGCGCTCCTGCGCCGCCGTCATGGCCGGCCAGGCGAGCCCACCCGGCCGCGCGGCGACGCGCGAGGCGTACGGGGCCGGGGCGAACCCGGTGTCGTAGAAGCAGCCCGTGCCGTACCCGCGGTCGTACGCCGGGCACCGGGCGGCGACGGACGCCGCGGTGGGCCTGCGCCCGCCGCGCACCCAGGCGTCGAGGGCGGCGATGGAGGCCGCGTACTCGGAGTCGCTGAGCGCGCTGTGCTCGTGCTCGTCGGTGAACGTCTGCACCAGGTGCCGGTCCCGGCCCGCGCCCTCCAGGGCGGCCCGGTAGGCCGCCTCGTGCTCGACGAAAGCCGTCGGGTCGTCCATCGCGTGGAGGGTGAGGACGGGGATGTCCACCTTGCCGGTCAGATCGCTGTCGTACGACAGGTCGCGCACGGCGGCCGGGTCGGCGGCGAAGCGCTCGACGCCCGCGTTGAGCGCGGCGTCGTCGTGGGAGCCCGTGTACTGGACGCCCTCGTTGGAGAAGGGGTTGCGGCCGCCGAGGCGCCCGCTCACGATGTCGCGGAACGTGAAGGTCGCGAACCGCAGATGGGACTCGAGCGTGCGCTCCGGGATCCTCGTCACGGCGAGGATGTCGTCGAGGTTGCGCTGCTGCAGCGCCGTACGATCGCCGGGCGCGGAGGCGAAGCCCGTGCACTCCTGGAGGCGGGCGCGCAGACCGGTGCTCGTCAGGGTGGAGTCCGGGCGCAGGCCCTGCCACAGCGGGTACTGCGGCTCGGTGGGCCGGGGGTGGTTGCGGCAGTAGTACTGGTAGACGACCCGCAGGTCCACCCGGTAGTCGTAGCCGCGCGAACCCCCGCCCAGCACACCGTTGGTGAGCAGCGCCCCGTCGTACGGGCCGGCGTCGCCGCCGTAGACCTCCACGACCTTGGCGGCGACGTTCCCGCCCCACGACTGGCCGTGCACGTAGGTGTGCCCGGGCCGGCCGAACGCCTCGGTGAACACGCGCCGCACGCTCTCCGTGTCCGCCGCGGCCATCCGCGTGCCGTATCCGCCGCGGCGGTACGACGAGCCGGCCCAGGCGTAGCCCTGGTCGACCATGACCGACCAGCGGCCGAGGTCCTCGACGCTGCGCGCCGGATCGGAGGCGTCGCCGAGGTCGGGGCCGCCGTGGGCGTGGACGACGAGGGAGCCGTTCCAGTGGGTGGGGACGGCGATCGCGTAGAAGGCGCCGTTCGCGTCCCGGCCGGTGTAGCAGGTCGCCTTGCCGGTGAGGGTCTCCGGGCAGGCGGCGGCCTCCGGCCCCTGCGGGGCGGCGGGCGTCACGCCGGTGAGGCCGGCGGCGGCGAGTGCGGCGACGCCCGCCGCGATCACCCCGCGCACGGTCCGCCGTCGTCGTGTCCCCGTCTGCCGTGGTGGTGTCGGCCTGTTCAAGGTTCCGCTCCCTTCCCGTCGGCGGCGCGTACTCGCGCCGCGCGCAGGGATGCTAGGAACGGGTCGGCCGGCGGGCCATGGCTGGATCGTTTGTGGTCATAGTGTTCGCGGGTTCCGGTCGGCCGTGGGGGCGCCGAGGGCCTCCACCTCGGCCACGAGGTCCCGGGCCGCGGCCGGCGAGAGGGTGCTGAGGGCCGCGGCGGCGCGGGCGGCGAAGTCCGGTGGGGCGGCGGGCAGGGCGGCCGCGGCCGTCAGCGCGCCCTTCTCGTTGAGGCACCAGACGCCCGCGTGGGCGTGCAGGGCCTGGGTGAGCAGGCCGACGCAGCGCGAGAGGCAGAGGCTGACGTACAGCGTGTCGTGGGGCGCCTTCGCCGCCACGGTGAGGGAGAAGCCGGCCTCCCAGAGCGTGCCGGCGTACAGGCCGGTGCGCAGGGCCTGCGGGTAGTCGGCCGTCTCGGCGCGCAGGGCGGTGAGTTCGCCCGTGGGGTCCGCCAGGATCCGGCCCAGGGCCACCTCGCCGGCGTACACCGGGGAGAAGAAGCCGAGGGGGTGGCCGGGCTGGGTGCCGGTCTCGTAGCGGCCGGCGCGGCAGTCGTCCCAGACGGAGCGGACGCGGTCGGTGTCGCGGAGGATGAAGTCGACCGACTCGCCGTCGCGGGTACGGAGCCAGGCGCCGCCGTTGACCCAGGGGCCCCAGCCGCCGGGGCCGGCGACGTCGGTCTCCTCGCCGGTGATGCTGGTGGCGAGGCGGCGCAGGGCGGCCAGGTCGAGGGGCTCGCGGTAGTAGACGCCGAGGTCCCAGTCGGAGTCCGGGCGGTGGGTGCCCCGGGCGCGGCTGCCGCCGAGCAGGACGGCCACCACGCCGTCCACCTCGACCAGTTCCTGCGCGATGGCGGTGATGTCCGGCATGGCCCGCGAGTCTAGGTGATCACGCCGCGGGGGGCGTGCGCAGGGGGTGCGGGAGGCGTGCCGGGCGCTCAGGTGCGCGGGCCGTCCTGCGGGTCGGGTCCGTTGCCCCGCTCGCGGCTGCCCGCGGCCGCGCGCCGCAGCCGGTAGTGGCGGGAGGTGCCGTTGCCGGTGCCGCCGTGTTCGGACATCGCCTCGCCGACCATCACCCGTACCGCGTCGCGCAGACCGTGCTCCGGGTGCCCGCGCTTCGGGCCCAGGCCCGGGTCCTCGCTCATGTCCTTGAACATGGAGACGCACAGGGCGAGCATCACGAGTACGAAGGGCAGCGCGACCAGGATCGTCGCCGTCTGCAGTCCGGTGAGGCCGCCGGCCACCAGCAGCACCGCGGCCACCGAGCCCATCAGCACGCCCCAGAGGATCGTGATCGACTTCTGCGGGTGCAGCGCGCCGCGGCTGCTCAGGGAACCCATCACCAGCGACGCCGAGTCGGCGCTGGTGACGAAGTACGTCATGACGAGGACCATCGCGATGACCGAGGTGATGGCGCCGAGGGGCAGCGCCTTGAGCAGTTCGAAGAGCGCGGCCTCCGCGCCGTCGTCCACGGCGCTCGCCATGTCCGCCGTGCCCTGCTGGTCCAGCCGGATCGCGCTGCCGCCCATCACGCAGAACCAGATCATCGTCGCCCCGCTGGGCACCAGCAGCACGCCGATCAGGAACTCGCGGATGGACCGGCCGCGGGAGATCCGCGCCAGGAACGTGCCGACGAACGGCGCCCACGACAGCCACCACGCCCAGTAGAAGATCGTCCAGGAGCCCAGCCAGTCCGGGTCGGTGTAGGCGCCGGTCCGGGTGGACATCGGGATCAGCTCGAAGAGGTAGTTGCCGAGCGAGGCCGGGATCGAGTTGAGGACGTACACGGTCGGGCCGAAGAGGAAGACGAAGAGCATCAGCAGGGCGGCGAGCAGGATGTTCAGCGTGCTCAGCCACTTCACGCCCTTGTGCAGGCCGGTGAACGCGGAGACGACGAACGCGGCCGTCAGCGCGATGATGATGATCACCTGGACGGTCGTGCTCGTGTCGATGTCCGCGGTGATGTCCAGCCCCTCGGCGACCTGGAGGGCGCCCAGGCCGAGGCTCGTCGCCGTACCGAAGACGGTGGCGAAGACCGCGAGCAGGTCGATGCAGCGGCCCGGCCAGCCGTCGGCCGCCCTGATGCCGATGAGCGGGGTGAAGGCGGCGCTGAGCCGGTTGCCGCGGCCCTTGCGGAAGCTGGAGTACGCCAGCGCGAGCGCGGCCACGCCGTAGATGGCCCAGGGGTGCAGGGTCCAGTGGAAGAACGAGTACTCCATGGCCGTCGCCGCGGCCGCGTCCGTCTGCGGCTTCGCGCCGGAGGCCGGGGGCGGGTCGACGTAGTGGGTGAGGGGCTCGCCGACGCCGAAGAACATCAGACCGATGCCCATGCCGGCGCTGAACATCATGGCGATCCAGGCCAGATTGCTGAACTCCGGCCGCTCCTCGTCCTTGCCCAGGCGGAGCCTGCCGTAGCGGGAGACGGCGACGACGACGAGGAGGACGAGGAAGATGTCGGCGGCCACGACGAAGAGCCAGCCGAAGTTCCGCAGCACCCAGTCGAGGGCGGTGGACGACGCGCTGTCCAGCGAGTCGTTGGCGAAGGCGCCCCAGGCCACGACGGCCAGGACGGCGACGACGCCGATCGTGAGCACTGCCGTGTCGGGCTGGGCTGGAGGGCCCTCGGGGCTGCCCGGGCCGGGCGTACCGGACCTGGGGGGATCGGTGTCGACGGTGCTCATAGCGGACACAATAGGGGCGCTTGATCACCATCTGTCCGTTTTCTTCGGCCAAGGTGGTGATCACGAGGATGGGCAGCGGGGCGGGTGTGCGGATAGGGTCGCAGCGGCGCGACTGCCTGTTCGATGTGCAAGGGGTACGAAGTGACGGACGGAGCAGTGGATCCGCGGCGTGTGCTGATCGCCGCGGACAAGTTCAAGGGCTCGCTGACGGCGGTGCAGGTCGCCGAGCGGGTGGCAGCGGGGCTGCGGAGCGTACGGCCGGACGTCGTCGTCGAGGCGCTGCCCGTCGCGGACGGCGGCGACGGCACGGTCGCGGCGGCGGTGGCCGCGGGCTTCTCGCGGCGCGAGCTGGTGGTGACCGGGCCGGTCGGTGAGCCGGTGACGGCGGCGTGGGCGCTGCGCGGCGACACGGCGGTGGTGGAGATGGCGGAGGCGTCCGGGCTGCAGCTGCTGCCGCCCGACCGGCTCGCGCCGCTGACGTCCACGACGTACGGCAGCGGGGAGCTGCTGCGGGCCGCGCTCGACGCGGGGGCGCGGACGATCGTCTTCGGCGTGGGGGGCTCCGCGACGACGGACGGGGGCGCGGGCATGCTCTGCGCGCTGGGCGCGCGGCTCCTCTCCTCGGCGGGTGCGCCCGTCGGGCCCGGGGGTGGGGCGCTTTCCTCTTCCTCGCTGGCGTCGGCGGATCTCTCGGGGCTCGATCCCCGGTTCGGCTCGGTGGATCTGATCCTGGCCAGCGATGTCGACAATCCCCTGACGGGGCCGAAGGGGGCGGCCGCGGTGTACGGCCCCCAGAAGGGGGCGACGCCGGCGGACGTCGCCGCGCTGGACGCGGCGCTGGCGCATTACGCGTCGGTGCTCTCGGGGGCTGTCGGCCCCCGGGCGCTGTCCCTGGCCGATCACCCCGGCGCGGGGGCGGCGGGCGGGATCGGCTACGGCGCGCTCGTCGCGCTCGGCGCGCGCTTCCGTCCCGGGATCGAGGTCCTCCTCGAGGTCCTGGGCTTCGCCCCGGCCCTTGCGCGGGCGTCGCTGGTCATCACGGGCGAGGGCTCGCTGGACGCGCAGACCCTGCACGGGAAGGCGCCGGCGGGGGTCGCGGCGGCGGCCCGCGCGGCGGGCAAGCGGGTGGTCGCGGTGTGCGGGCGGCTCGCGCTCTCCCCGGACGCGCTCGCTTCCGCGGGGATCGCTCGGGCGTACGCGCTGGCGGACCTCGAGCCGGACGCGGCTCGGTCGATGGCGTCGGCGGGGCCGCTGCTTGAGCGCGTGGCGGCGCGGCTGGGGAGGGACTGGCTCTGACGTGGTGGGCCCTCGTCACCTGCGGGGGCTGCGCGCGCTTGGCGGGCCTCGTCGCGGGCGGGCGGTTCGGGCCCCTGGCCCTGATGCCTGGTCGCGGTTTGTCGGCGCTGCGCGCCTCGTCCTCAAACGCCGGACGGGCTGCACGTCCCGTCACGCTGCGGGGGCTCCGCCCCCGGCCCCCCTTCGCGGGCTGCGCCCGCATCGCGCCTGCGGCGCTCGTCCTCAAACGCCGGACGGGCTGGCAATGCGACCCCCACCCCCGCGCCTGGCCACCCTCGCATCGGCGCTGCGCGCCTCGTCCTCAAGCGCCGGACGGGCTGGGGTGCGGCCTCGCACCCGGGCGCCAGGGCCCGGCGCAAACCGGTGCCGGCCCCGGGAGCGTCGGCTGCGGTCACCCGGTAGACCCCGCACGGGCGGGTGGGCGGGACATCAACCCGCGCCGAAGGCGCGGGGCCGACGCGGCACGCAACCCAACCGCACGCGCGGGGCCGGCGCGGCGCGCAACCCAACCGCACCGTGGCGCGGCGGCGCGGCGCGAGTGGGCATCCGGGACGTGGCGCGGGAGCGCCTACGTCGTGCCTGGGGGGAGGCGGCTCGCGTCCAGGGCCAGGGTCATTTCCACGAGGTCGCGCGGGCGCGACAGCGAGCGGTGGGTGAGCTGTTCGAGGCGGCGGAGGCGGTTGAAGACCGTGTTGCGGTGGCAGTACAGCCGCGTCGCCGCGCGCGCCGCGGAGCCGCCGCACTCCAGCCACGCGTCCAGCGTCTCCAGCAGGACCGCCCGGTCCATCGCCTCCAGCGCGTCGAGCCCGCGGAACACATCGTCGACGAGGAGCCCCGCCAGCTCCGGCTGGTCGACCACGAGGGCAGCGGGGAGCCGGCGGTCCAGCCGGACCAGCCCCGTCTCACCGGGCCCGAGCGTGCGGAGCGCAAGCTCCGCGAGGCGGCGGGCCCGGCCCAGCTCCGCCAGCCCGCCGACCACCGGGGAGATCCCGCCGGGGCCGCAGCAGCGGGCCGCCACATGGGCCACCAGGTCCGTCAGGCCCGAGGACTCGCCGAGGGCCGCCACGCCGACCTCCCCGTCCGCCCGCATCCGCCACAGCAGCCGCACCCCGTCGCAGTCGGTCACCCGGGTGTGGCCGCGGTCCTCGGCGCGCAGCACGAGCACGGCGTAACGCCCCTGCTCGGGGAGGTCGAGCGCGGCCGCCGCACGGCGGACGAGACCCGCCTCCGACTCCCCCGCGAGCAGCGCGTCGAGCAGCGCCTGGATGCGCTCGTCGGTGCGGCGCAGCAGCTCGCGCTCCGTCGTGCGGTAGGAGTCCGTGACCCGCGCCGTCTGGTCGTCGACACCCGCCCACACCGTCACCGCCGTGTGCCCGAGCAGCGACAGCGCGCCGGGGTCGCGGTCGGCGACGATGTCGAGCAGCTCGTGCCAGACGAGGTAGCCGGCGTGCCGGTACGCGAAGAGCAGGAGGTCCAGGGGCAGCCCCTGTTCCGCGCGCCGGCGGCCGAGTTCGGCCGCGTACGCGAGGTCCCGGCGCTGCGCGTCGCGCGGCGCGGTGAGCGCCGCGATGCCGTGCCGCAGCGCCTCGCAGATCTGCCCCCAGTGCTCCTCGCGGGGCACGGCAAGGTCGTACTGCGGTGAGTGCTCCGCCAGTTCGGCGAGGAGGCGGTCGGCGAGCTCGGGCACGCGGTGCGCCAGCTCCTTGGAGGCGCTGACGAGCACGGCCCATTCCTGGTCCGTACGTGGTCTGTGCAGGGCCATGGCCGTCAAGATGGCAGGCGTTGTGCCCGTGCACAACCGTTTGGTATGCCCGGTGGTCATCGGCAGCGATTCCGGTGCGCGGCGTGGACTGCGCGCCCGCACGGTGCTGTTCTCTGGCCCACGGCACTGCGGACCAGCGCAGGCCGTCATCGACCGTTCACGCGTACAGCACCACCCATGGAAGGAGAGCCGGTGGCGGCTGCCTCGCTCCAGGTGAGTGAACTCACCGTCGGCTACGGCCCAGTTCAGGCTTTGGAGGGCGTGTCGCTCGACGTGCCCGAGGGGACGGTCGTCGCCGTCCTCGGCGGTAACGGGGCCGGAAAGACGACCCTGATGCGCGCCGTCTCGCGCACCCTCGCCTTCCAGGGAGGTTCGATCCGCGGCGGGACGGTGGCCCTCGGCGGCCGCCGGCTCGACCGGCTGTCCCCGGACCAGGTGGTGAAGGCGGGGGTGGTGCAGGTCCCGGAGGGCCGCCGGGTGTTCGCCCGGATGTCCGTCGCCGACAACCTGCGCGCCGGCGCCCTCGGCGCGTCCGGCGGCCGGCGCGCGGCCGCGGCCGCGCTGGACCGGGTGCACGAGCTCTTCCCCGTACTCGAGGAGCGCGCCGGTCAGCCGGCCGGTCTGCTCTCCGGCGGGGAGCAGCAGATGCTGGCGCTCGGCCGGGCCCTGATGGGCCGGCCCCGGCTGCTCCTCCTCGACGAGCCGTCGCTGGGCCTCGCCCCATTGATGGCGGAGCGCATCGCCGGTGCGGTGCGGGAGATCAACGCCCAGGGCACCTCGGTGCTGCTGGTCGAGCAGAACGCCGCGCTGGCGCTGGGCGTGGCGAGCCACGCGTACGTACTGGAGGTGGGCCGGGTGACGCTGGCCGGCTCCGCCGCCGAGCTGACCGGGTCCGACGAGGTACGGCACCGCTATCTCGGTGTCGTGGACGAGACGGCCGCGGCCGACGCGGAGCAGGCGGTCAGCGCCTCCGCCTCGGCACCGGCGCTGCGGAGGTGGGTGCCGTGACCCCGGATCTTCCCCGGGCGGACCACGCCCAGGACCGTCCAGTGCCGGACAAGGCCCAGGATCGTCCGGGGCCGGACAAGGCCCCGGACCACCCCCGCCCGGACGAGCCCCCGCCGCCGCTCGCGGTCGACGGGCTGACCGTGCGGTTCGCCGGACTGCTGGCCCTGGACGACGTGTCGTTCACCGTGGCGCCGGGCAGCCTGCACGCGCTGATCGGCCCGAACGGCGCCGGCAAGTCCACGACGCTGAACGTCCTGTCCGGCGTCTACCGGGCGACCGCCGGCAGCGTACGTCTCGGCAGCGCGGAGCTGACGGGGCTGGCCCCGCACCTCATCGCGGAGCTGGGCCTGGCCCGTACCTTCCAGAACCTGGTGATCTCCCCGTTCGCGACCGTCGAGGACACCCTGCTGCTAGGCCGCCACCGGCTGACCCGCACCGGGTTCGTCGCCGCGGGGCTGCGGCTGCCGTCCGCGGCCCGCGAGGCGCGCCGGCATCGCGAACGCGTCCGGGAGATCGCCGCGTTCACCGGGCTGGAGCCGTATCTGGGGCAGCCCGCGGCGGCCCTGCCGTACGGGCTGCGCAAGCTCGTCGAGCTGGCCCGCGCGCTGTGCATGGAGCCGCGGCTGCTGCTCCTCGACGAGCCGGTGGCGGGCATGACCTCCGCCGAACGGCGGCGCACCGCCTCGGTGATCGCCCGCGTACGCGAGAGCCTCGGCATCTCGATCGTGCTGGTGGAGCACGACATGGGCGTCGTGATGCGGCTGGCCGACGCGGTGACGGTGCTCGACTTCGGGCGCTGCATCGCCGACGGCCCGCCGGCCGCCGTACAGCGGGACCCGGACGTCATCCGGGCGTATCTGGGGTCGTCTCCGGAGCAGACGCCCGGAGCGGATGCCGGTGACGGCGGCGGTGCCGGCGCCCCTGCCGACGCCCCTGCCGGTGACGACACCGCTGACGTACCGAAGCAGTCCGCCCCCTCCACCTCGTCCGCCGACTCGCCCAAGGGGGTGCGTTCATGACCACCTTTCTGGAGCTCCTGATCAACGGGGTCTCCCTGGGCGCCGTCTACGCCCTGATCGCCCTCGGCTTCGTGGTCATCTTCAAGGCCACGGAAGTCGTCAACTTCGCCCACGCCTCGCTGCTGCTGGCCGGCGGCTTCATCGCCGCCACCCTCAGCGACGACCTCGGCTTCTGGGGCGGACTGGCGGTCGGCGTGGCGGGCGCGGCGACGGTGGGGGCGCTCATCGAGTTCCTCGTCATCCGCCGCTACCGGGGCCAGGACCACAGCGTGCTGGCGATCGTCACGATCGGCGTGGACATCCTGCTGCTCACCGAACTCACCCGCCGCATCGGTACGGACGTGCTGACGCTCGGCGACCCGTGGGGCAACAAGGTCGTCACCCTGGGCTCGGTCGCCGTCCCGCAGACCCGGCTGGCGGCGCTGGTCGCCGCCACGCTGATCATCACCCTGTTCCTGCTGGCGTTCACGTACACCTCCTGGGGGGTCGCGATGCGCGCGGCGGCCGAGGACCGGGAGACGGCGGCGCTGATGGGCGTGCGACTCGGCCGGGTGTCGCTGGCGGCGTGGGCCGTGGCCGGTTCGCTGGCGACGGTGGCCGCGCTGTTCCTCACCGTGTTCCCGACGCCGGGGCTCGCCGCGGCGACGTCCTTCGCGGCGTTCAAGGCGTTCCCCGCGGCGATCATCGGCGGTCTGGACTCGACGACGGGCGCGCTCGCCGGCGGGCTGATCGTCGGTGTCACGGAGGCGATGGTGACCGGGTACCAGAGCGATCTGGACTTCCTGGGCCGCGGGATCGGCGAGGTGGCGCCGTATCTGGTGATGCTGCTGGTGCTGCTGTGGCGGCCGGCGGGGTTGTTCGGGACGAGGGAGCTGAGCCGTGTCTGACGTGATCGACTCCCCGGGCGGGGCGGGCTCCCCGAAAGTAGCGACCGACTCCCCCGATGCTGTGACGAAGCGCCGGATTCCCGGCGGGTCGCGGCTGTGGCTGGGCGCGGCGGCGATGCTGGTCCTGCTGGCGCTGCCGTTCTACCTCGACCGGTTCTGGCTGCAGAGCGGGCTGTTCGCGATGGCCGCCGCCATCGGTGCCATCGGGCTGAACATGCTGACCGGCGCCACCGGCCAGCTCTCCCTCGGGCACGCGTTCTTCCTGGCGGTCGGCGCGTACGCCTACTGCGCCCTGTCCGGCACCGGCGACGACGGGCTCACCGGCCTCGGGCTGCCGACCCTCGTCGCGATGGCCGGCGCGGTGCTGGTCGCCGGGGCAGCGGGCGGGCTGCTGAGCCCGATCGCGGGCCGGCTGCGCGGGGCGTACCTGGGCATCGCCACGCTGGCGCTGATCTTCATCGGCCAGCACGTGCTCTTCAACGCCCGCGATCTGACCGGCGGTTACAACGGCCGCGACGTGCCGGCCCTGAACGTCTTCGGGCTGAGGTTCGACGACGAGGAACTGAACGTCCTGGGCATCCCGTTCCAGTCGATGGAGAAGCTCTGGTACGCCGGGCTGGTGCTGCTCGCGCTCAGCGCGGTGTTCGCGCACGGCGTGCTGCGCGACCGGCCGGGACGGGCGATGAACGCCATCCGGGACCACCGGATCGCCGCCGGGGTGATGGGCGTGCCGGTCGCGCGGCTGCGGGCGCAGGTGTTCGTGCTGTCGTCGATGTACGCCGGACTGGCCGGCGTACTGCTCGCGATGGTCTTCCAGCGCACCGTGCCGGAGTACTT
Organism: Streptomyces sp. NPDC051940; assembly: GCF_040680895.1. NCBI lineage: Bacteria > Bacillati > Actinomycetota > Actinomycetes > Kitasatosporales > Streptomycetaceae > Streptomyces > Streptomyces sp. NPDC051940. The sequence continues at coordinate 68,704 of NZ_JBFAXR010000006.1, forward strand.
CGGTTTCGTCCTGTCGCTGGAGTACCTCGCGATGATCGTCATCGGCGGCCTCGGCTCGGTCGAGGGCGCCGTGCTCGGCGCGGCGTTCGTCTCGCTCATGCCGCAGCTGCTCGACCGCTACAGCGACGCGCTCCCGCTGGTCTCCGCCCCCGGTACGGGCGGCGTGGCCCCGGGCGAGGCGTCCCGCTATCTCTACGGTGCCGCCGTGGTCGCGGTGGTGCTCTTCCTGCCCGGCGGGCTGACCAGGCTGCGGATCGGCGGTCTGCTCCAGAAGGCCCGTGGCCCCCGCCGTCCCGTCGGCGAACCCTCGTAACCCTCGTGAGAAGGAGCACCTCCATGCAGAATCCCTTCCTCTCCGCCACCTCGAGACGTGCGGCGGCGGTGGCGCTGGCCGCGGCGCTCGCGCTGGCCGCGGCCGGCTGCAGCAGCAAGGCCAAGGACGACGACAAGGACTCGGGCGACGGCAAGCAGGGCGCCGCGACGATCAAGACCGACAAGGGTGTCAGCGCCGACACCATCACCGTGGGCGCCCTGACCGACATGACCGGCGTCTACGCGACGCTGGGCAAGAGCGTGACGCAGGCCCAGCAGCTGTACGTCGACGAGGTCAACGCCGCGGGCGGGATCTGCCAGCGGAAGCTGAAGCTGGAGGTGCGCGACCACGGGTACAACCCGCAGAAGGCGGTCGGGTCCTACACCGAACTGGCCCCGACGGTCATCGGGTTCTCGCAGTTCATCGGCTCGCCGTTCGTGGCTGCCGTCAAGCAGCGGATCGACACGCAGGACAAGGCCCTCGTCATCCCGCAGGCCTGGTCGTCGCATCTGCTGGGCAGCGAGTCGATCCGGCAGATCGGCGCCACGTACGACGTGGAGATGATCAACGCGGTCGAGTTCCTCGTCACGGACATGGGCATCAAGGAGAGCGACAAGGTCGGCCACGTCTACTTCGAGGGCGACTACGGCGAGAGCGCCCTCGCCGGTGCGAAGTTCGCGGCGGACAAGCACGGGCTGAGCATCGTCGAGCAGAAGATCAAGCCGACCGACCAGGACATGACGGCGCAGGTCACCGCGCTGAAGAAGGCGGGCGTCAAGGCGATCCTGATCAGCGCGGGCCCGGCCCAGTCGGCCTCGCTGACCGGCGTCGCGGCGGCGGCGAAGCTGCAGGTGCCGGTGGTCGGGTCGAACCCGACGTTCGCCCCGCAGCTGCTGAAGACGCAGGCGGCGCCCGCGCTGCTGGCTATGTTCCACGTCGCGGCCTCGACGCTGCCCATCGGCGACTCCGGGACCGGTCCGGCGAAGCTGGCGGGGGACTACGAGAAGAAGTACCCGGGTCAGCTCCTCGACAACGGTGTGATCGCGGGCTACACGGCCGCGGCCACGTTCGGGGACGCGCTGAAGAAGGCGTGCGAGTCGAAGGACCTGACGCGGGCCGGTGTCACCCAGGCGCTGCTGTCGATGTCGTCGTCCGACATGGGCTTCGGCATCACGCACGACTTCTCCAAGCCGGACCAGCCCTCGACGCGGGAGAGCTTCATCCTGAAGCCGGACGCGAACGCGAAGGGCGGCATGGTGGTCGAGAAGCCGGCGTTCTCGGCGCCCGCGGCGACGGAGTTCACGCCGGCGATGTGAGCGGTGTGGCCCCGGGTGCCTCTCTCCTTGCCGGAGGGTGGGGGTGCCCGGGGCCTCACGCCTTCGCGGGTCCGCCCGGGGGGCACACGCCCTTGCGGGCGCCCGCACTGGGCGGCCCATGCCCGCATCGGTGCTCGCTCGAGAGCCTCACGCCTGCGTCAGGGGCCGCCTTCAGAGCCTCACGCCTGCGTCAGGGGCCGCCTTGAGAGCCTCACGCCTGCGTCGCTCCGGTGCGCCTGGCGGAGTGGGGGCGGGAACCCCCGGCTGACCTGGCCCTGCGGGCCGGGGGTTCGGGGGTCGTCCCCCGGAGAACCGCAGCATTCAGGTTCCGCCTGGCGGGCCACGCACCGGTCACCCCGACTGACCTGCCCTTCCGGCTGGGGGTACGGGGGTCATCCCCCGGTGGAGCCCAGGAGCGCCCGCCATACCGCGCGGGCCGCGTTGTGGCCGCCCATGCCGTGGACGCCGGGGCCCGGCGGGGTGGCCGAGGAGCAGAGGAAGACGCGGGGGTGCGGGGTGGCCCAGGGGACGCGGGCGAGGCGGGGGCGCAGCAGCGACTGCAGCCCGGAGAACGCGCCGCACTGGGTGTCCCCGCCGACGTAGTTGGCGTTGCGCGCGGCCAGCTCGGGCGGGCCCGCCGTCGCGCGGGCGAGGACCAGATCGCGGAAGCCGGGCGCGAAGCGCTCGATCTGCCGCTCGACGAGCTCCGTCGCGTCTCCCCGCCAGCCGTTGGGCACATGGCAGTACGCCCAGAACACGTGCTTGCCGGCCGGGGCCCGGGACGGGTCGATCACCGTCGGCTGGGTCGTGATGAGGAACGGCACGGACGGGTCCCGGCCGGTGGCGGCCGCGGTCTCGGCCGCGTCGATCTCCCCGGCGCTCGCGCCGAGGTGCACGGTCCCGGCCCTGCGGGCGTCCTTCGCGGTCCACGGCACCGGTCCGTCGAGCGCGTAGTCGACCTTGAACACGGACGGTCCGTAGCGATAGCGCCGGTAGGCGTTGCCCAGCCCCGCGATCCGCGCCAGGGCGGTGGGCGAGGTGTCGAAGACGTACGCCCGGGCGGGCGGCAGCTCGTCGAGCCGTCTGACCTCGACACCCGTGTGGATCGTGCCGCCGTGCCGCCGTACGACCGCGCCGAGCGCGTCGGAGATGGCCTGCGAGCCGCCGCGTGCGACGGGCCAGCCCACCTCGTGTCCGGCCAGGGCGAACGCCAGGCCCATCGCCCCGGTGAGGAAGCCGCTCATCGGCGCCGAGGCGTGCGCGGCCATGCCGGCGAAGAGCGCCCGCGCCCGCTCGTCGGCGAAGCGCCGCATCACCACGGACGCCGGGAGCCCGAGCATGCCGAGCCTCGCCAGCAGCACGGGGTCGCGGGGCGGGGTGCTCGCCGACACGGTGAGGAAGTCGGTCGAGAGCCGCTCCCAGCGGCCGAGGAACGGCGCGACCATCCGGCGCCACGCCCCGGCGTCCCGCGCGCCCAGCGACACGGCTGTCTCGGCGACGGAGCGGGAGAGTACGGCGGCCGTACCGTCGGGGAACGGGTGCGCCATCGGCAGCTCGGCGTGCAGCCACTCAAGGCCGTGGTCCTGCAGCCGCATCGCGCGGAACGCGGGCGAGCTGACGCCGAAGGGGTGCGCGGCGGAGCACGGGTCGTGGCGGAAGCCGGGAAGGGTCAGCTCCTCGGTGCGGGCGCCGCCGCCGATGGTGTCCGCGGCCTCGAACACCTCCACCGCGAAGCCGCGGCGTGCCAGTTCGGCGGCGGCGGTGAGGCCGTTGGGCCCCGCCCCCACGACCACCACATCGACCATGGACGTCATGCGCGTCGACTCTCCCCTCGCCGTCGAGGATTCCCGGGCCCCGGGCAGGCTACTGGCCCACCACCGCCAGCCCAAGGATATGCACGCCCCCCGCCAGTCGGCGAAGCCCCCGCCGCGGGGCAGCCCGCGGCTGATCACGTCGTGCTCAACCTCCTCCGGGCGACGGTGACCATCCTCATGATCGCCCGCCCCACCCCAACCCGCGACCCACCCGACGAGGACCTACCCCCGCCCCTCCGCAAACCTCCCGATCTGCCCCGGCCCCGCCCCGAACAGCTCCTCGTCCAACTGCGCCACCGCATGGAGCACCGCCCCCACCGCCACGCACTCCTCCCCCAGCGTCGACCCGCGCAGCTGCGGCATCCGCAGGCAGACCTCCGCCAGTCGGCGCCGCAGGCCGGGCAGCAGGACGTCCGCGGCGCGGGAGAAGCCGCCGCCCAGGACGACGAGTTCGGGGTCGAGGGTCATCACCATCGCGGACGTGCCGAGGGCCAGGTCGTCCAGGTAGCGTTCCACCGCCGACACCGCCACCGGGTTGCCGTCGCGCGCGGCGGCGAACGTGTAGCGGGCGGCGTCGCGCTTGGAGACGCCCGCCGGGACGACCGGGCAGTCGTGGAGGTAGTCCGCCGCCGTCGCCCAGTGCGTCACGGGGTGCAGCCCCACCTCGCCCGCAGCGCCGCCGAAGCCGCGGTGCACCGTGCCGCCGATGATCAGCGCCGCCCCCGTACGCCGCCCCGCGTGCAGGAAGACCACGTCGCCGTGCCCGTGCGCGGTCCCGCGTCGCGCCTCGGCGAGGGCGGCGAGCCGGGCGTCGTTGTCGACGCGGACGGGGCACGGGAAGAACGCGCCCAGCTCGGCCGTGAGGTCCACCCCGGCCCAGCCCGGGATACCCGCGGAGATCAGCACCGAGCCCTGCGGGTCCACGACGCCCGTGGTGCCGGCGGACACCGTCCACAGGTCCTCCCGGGCCAGCCCCGCCGCCGCGAGGCAGCCGGACACCGCCCGGTCGGTCGCCGCGAGCCGGCCGACGCGCGAGGTGTCGGGCGACACCGTCTGCCGGGTCTCGGCCAGCACGTGCCCGTCGAGGTCCGCGACGGCCGCCCGCACCGTGTGCACACCGATGTCGACGCCGGCGACATGCCCGCCGTCGGCGCGGAAGCGGTAGCGGCGCGCGGGCCGGCCGACACTGCCCGGGGCGGGGGCGACCTCGACCACCCAGCCCAGCTCGACGAGTTGGTCCACCACGTCCTTGGTGGAGGGCCGTGAGAGCCCCGTCTGTTCGGCGACGGCGGTCAGCGTCAGCGGCTGGGTACCGCGCAACGCGCGGATCACACCGATCGAGTTGAGGTGGCGCAGCCGGGAGAGGTCACCGCCCAGTGACGCAGCAGACGACATAGTAACGAAGGACTCCTTAAATAAACCCGGTGACAACCGTTGACCGCCGTCGAACACCGCCGCTAATAATAGTGCACTCCTTCATAACTAGCTCCCGGTGCGGCACGCATCTCACAGGAGGGCTCATGCAGTTCGGCGAGATCGCTGAGCTCGGCTTCGACCCGCGGCGGGCCCGGGTCTTCGAACAAGGCTGGCAGTCGTGGAGCCCGTCCGGCAGCTACCGGACCGGCGAGTCGCCGCCCCGGCCGGCCACGGACGTCATCCGGATCCTGGCCTACCGACCGGAGACTCCGATACCCGAAGGGGCCTTCCAGGGCGAGGGGTTGCTCGCGGTCGACCCCGACGACGGCGGCCCCGTCCACCTCTGGTCGGCGCGGGACCTGACCCGTGTCCCCTCGATCCGCGCCCGGACCGCGGGCGACCGCCTCACCGTCGAGGCCGACGGCCCCGTCCGGCACACCCGCCACGACGGCCCGCTCGCCGAGGCGCTCGCCGACTGGGCGGACACGGTGGCCGCCGAGGCGCAGCTGCCGCCCGTGCCGTCCGCCGCTCCCCTGTGGTGCAGCTGGTACGGGTACTGGGACAAGGTCACCGAGGCGGACATCGCCACCGAGCTCGGCCTGATGGAGCAGCACGGTCTCGACGTGGACCTCGTCCTGCTGGACGACGGCTACGAGGCCGGGATCGGCGACTGGCTGGAGACCCGCTCCGGCTTCGGCTCACTGCCCGGCACCGCGCACCGAATCCGCGACACCGGCCGGCGCGCGGGCATCTGGGTGGCGCCCTATCTCGTGGGCCACGGCAGCCGCCTCTTCCGCGAGCACCCGGACTGGCTGGTCGACGGCGCGCACGCGGGCCGGATGTGGGACCAGGACCTCGCCGTGCTGGACGTCACCCATCCGGCCGCCGCCGCCCACCTCGGCCAGGTCTTCCGCGGGTTGGCCGCGCTGGGCTTCGACCACTTCAAGCTCGACTACCTCTACGCCGGCGCCCTGCCCGGCCGCCGCCACGAGGACGCCGACCCCGTCGCCGCCTACCGCCGGGGCCTCGAGCTCATCCGGGAGGCCGCCGGACCGGAGGCGACCCTGCATGGCTGCGGCGCCCCGCTGCTGCCGAGCGTCGGCCTGGTCGACGTGATGCGCGTCGGCCCGGACATGGCCCCCGTGCTGCTCCCCCGCTCCGGCGACATCAGCCAGCCCTCGCAGCTGGGCGCCCGACTCACCAGCCAGGCCCGGGAGTTCCTGCACGGGCGCTGGTGGGTCAACGATCCGGACTGCATCATCCTGCGCCCCGAGGTCGAGGAGCGCGAGCAGTGGGCGGCGTTCATCGACACGACCGGCGGGCTGCGCGGCGCCTCCGACCCGCTGGCCTCCCTCGACGCCTGGGGGCTGGAGACGACGAAGCGTCTGCTGCGCCCGAGCACCCCGGGGCCCATGCGAGCGACCCCCTCGACGACGCCCGCACCAAAGGGCGTCCACCAGTGACCACCGACCTCATGGCCGAGAAGCGCACCGCCCAGGCGGCCACCCCTCCCCGGACAAGGCGCCGCCCCCGGTTCGACCCGACCCCGTACCTCTTCCTCCTCCCCAGCCTCTTCGGCGTCTTCGCCTTCCTCCTGCTCCCCGTCGCCATCGTGGCCGTCGTCAGCCTCTTCCACTGGGAGCTGCTGGACAGCCCCACGTTCATCGGCCTCGACAACTACCGCAAGCTCGCCGGGGACGGCGACGTGGGCCATTCGCTGGTCGTGACCATCACGTACACGCTCCTCAGCATCCCGGCGCAGACCGTCCTCGCCATCGCCCTGGCCCTGCTGCTCAACCAGCGCATCCGCGGAGTGCGGTTCTTCCGGGCGGTGTACGTGGTGCCATGGATGGCCACGCCCATCGCGCTGGGCCTGGTGTGGAGCTGGATCTTCGACCCGGGCAACGGGGCGCTCAACAAGTTCCTCGGCGTCCTCGGCGTCGACGGTCCCGCCTGGCTCAACGACGCGGCCTTCGCCCTGCCGGCCGTCGCCGCCGTGCAGATCTGGCAGTACACGGGCTACAACATGCTCTTCTTCCTCGCCGGGCTGCAGGGCATCCCGGGCGAGCTGTACGACGCAGCGAGCACCGACGGCGCCTCGCCGCTGCAGCAGTTCTTCCGGATCACGCTGCCGCTGCTCAACCCCACCCTGTTCTTCGTCCTGGTGACCAACGTCATCGGCTCGTTCCAGGTCTTCGACACGCTGTACGTGATGACCGCGGGCGGTCCCTCGCAGAGCACCGAGGTGCTCAACTTCCGGATCTACCAGACCGCCTTCCAGGAGTTCGACTTCGGCTACGCCTCCGCGCTGGCGATGCTGCTCTTCGCGCTGATCCTCCTGGTCACGACCGTGCAGGTCCGCTACTTCAACCGGCGCACCACCTACGACGTCTCCTGAGGAGGCACGATGAAGAGGCCTGTGATCTACGCGGTGCTGACCGTCGGGGCCTTCCTCACCCTGTTCCCCTATCTGCTGGTGGTGCTCACCGCCTTCAAGGACCGCGGCCAGCTGTACTCCACCGAGCCGTGGCTGCCGGCGCTGCCGCCCAGCATGGACAGCCTGGATCGGCTGGTCGACTCGGGCTTCCTGACCTACGTCGGCCACACCGCCCTGATGACCGCGCTGCTCACCGCCGGCCAGCTGGTCTTCACCACGTTCGCCGCCTACGCGTTCGCCCGGATGCGGTTCAAGGGGCGCGAGGTGCTGTTCTGGTGCTACCTCGCCACCATGATGGTGCCGAACGTGGTCACCATGATCCCGCTGTTCCTGATCATGCGGGAGCTGGACCTGGTCAACACCTGGTTCGGGCTGCTCGCCCCGTACCTCCTCGGCACCCCGTACGGCATCTTCCTCATGCGGCAGTTCTTCCGCACCATCCCCGCCGACCTCGAGGACGCCGCCCGGATCGACGGGGCCGGGCCGCTGGCCATCCTGTGGCGGATCCTGCTGCCCCTGTCCCGGCCCGCCCTGGGCACGCTGGCGATCATCACCGTGGTCTCGTCCTGGAACAACTTCCTCTGGCCGCTGATCATCACCAGCAGCGACGACACCCGCGTCGCCAGCGTGGCCATCGCCACGCTCAAGCAGAACATCGGCGCCGATCACAACCTGATGATGGCCGGCAGCCTGGTGACGCTGCTGCCGATGGTCGTCGTCTTCCTGCTCTTCCAGCGATTCATCGTCCGCTCCGTGGTTCTCACGGGCCTCAAGTGAGGTGTCCTGAATGAAGAGAACGTTCCTGAGCCGCCGTCTGGTCGCCGCCGCCGGCGTGACCGCCCTGCTGGCCGGAGCCGCCGCCTGCGGCAACGGTTCGGGCTCCGGCGACGGCAGCACGCAGCTCGTCTACCGCACCTGGGACGAGCAGCAGAAGGTCGGCCTGGAGAAGGTGATGGCCGCCTTCCACGCCAAGAACCCGAAGATCTCCGTGAAGGTCGAGCTGCTGCCGTACGACCAGTACTGGACCAAGCTCACCGCGGACGTCGTCGCGGGCACCGCCCCGGACGTGTTCTGGATGAGCGTGCCGTACTTCCCCGAGTTCGTCACCAAGGGCGTGCTCGCCGACGTCTCCGCCGAGGCCGGGGACACCGGGAAGTACGTGAAGAACGTGGTCGACTCCTACACGTACAAGGACAAGCTCTACGCCGTGCCGAAGGACTGGGGCGCCGTCGGCCTGCTCTACAACAAGGACGCCTTCGCACAGGCCGGCGTCACCATGCCGGACAAGCTGACCTGGGCGCCCGACGGCTCGGGCAGCTTCGAGGAGCTGCTGCGCAAGCTCACCGTGGACGAGTCGGGCAAGCATCCCGACCAGGCCGGCTTCAACGCGAAGAAGGTCAAGACCTGGGGCTTCGCCTCCTGGAACCACTCGCAGACGCAGTGGATGAACTGGATGGTCTCCAACGGCGGCAAGCTCGTCGACAAGCCGTTCGGCAAGTTCGCCTTCAACGAGCCCAGCGACGTCGAGGCCATGCAGTGGGCCGTGGACCTCTCGCGCAAGTGGCACGTCTCGCCGCCCGCGACCCAGACCAACCCGCCCACCGGGCAGGCCACCGAGATGTTCCAGCGCGGGCAGATAGCGGTCTTCCCCGCCAACAACGCCCTGCTGCCCTACGTCCAGCCCGAGGCCAACTTCGAGATCGGCGTCGCCGCGCTGCCCGAGGGCCCGCAGGGCCGGTCGGTGAACATCAACGGTCTCGGCGAGGCGGTGTACGCCAAGTCCGACCACCTGGCCGAGGCGAAGCGGCTCGCCGCGTTCCTGGCCACGCCGGACGCCCAGAAGATCATGGGCGACTCCGGCTACGTCTTCCCCGCGCTCACCAGCCTCAGCGCCGGCTACGTCGACTACTGGAAGGGCAAGGGGATCGACATGGCCCCGTATGTCGAGGAGTCGCAGGGGCAGACCTTCAACCTCCCCGTCGTCAGCGGCTACTCGGCCGCCGAGCAGGAGCTCAACCAGACGTTCAACGACATCTACCTCGGCAGGCTCAGCCCGCAGGAGGGGCTGGACAAGGCGGTCGAGGACGGCAACGGGAAGCTCAAGTGAGGGGCGGGGGACGGTCGGTGAGCACCTCGAGACGTACGTTCCTGATCGCCGCGGCGGGAGTCCCGGCCCTGATCAACGCCCCCGCCCTGGCGGCCGACGGCAGCCGGCTCGACTACCCCTTCACCCTGGGCGTCGCGTCCGGCGACCCGACCTCCACCGGGGTCGTGCTGTGGACGCGGCTGGCCGTCGACCCGCTGGCGCCCGACGGGGGCGGCGGGATGCCGGACCGGCTCGTCCCCGTCGAGTGGCAGCTCGCCGCCGACGACGGCTTCCAGCTGGTGCTGCGGGCCGGGGCGGAGGTCGCCCGGCCCGAGGACGGGCACGCGGTGCACGTCGAGGTGGACGGGCTGGCGCCCGGCGGCGAGTACTTCTACCGCTTCCGGGTGGGCCAGGACGTCTCCCCCGTCGGCCGTACGGTCACGGCGCCGCGGCCCGGCACGCTGACGCGGGACCTGCGGCTGGCGTTCACCTCGTGCTCCGACTGGCAGACGGGGTGGTTCACCCCGTACCGGCGGATGGCCGAGGACCAGCCGGACCTGATCGCGTTCCTCGGCGACTACTTCTACGAGTACGGCCGGTACGGCAGCGCGGTCCGCCCCATCGCCGGCGGCGAGTGCTTCACCCTGGGCGACTACCGGCTGCGCTTCGCCCAGCACCACTCGGACCCCGATCTGCAGGCCGCGCACGCCGTGGCGCCCTGGGTGCCGGTGTACGACGACCACGACATCGAGAACGCCTGGGCCGGGGACGTACCCGAGCAGCCCGACCCGCCGTTCCTGCCGCGCCGGGCCGCCGCGTTCCAGGCGTACTACGAGAACATGCCGCTGCGCCCCACCCAGCGGCCGTCCGGCCCGGACATCGCGCTCTACCGCACGCTGCGCTGGGGCTCGGTGGCCAACCTGCACATGCTCGACACCCGGCTCCACCGGGACCGGTACGCCTGCACCGGCCGGTCCGGGATGATCGGCGCGGACTGCGCCGAGCGCCTCGACCCGGCGCGCACCCTGCTGGGCGCCGAGCAGGAGGCGTGGCTCACCGACGGGCTGCGCACCTCCTCGGCGGCCTGGGACCTGCTCGGCCAGCAGGTCTTCTTCATGCAGATGGACTGGTCGAACGGCGCCGGCGTGCAGTACTCCAACGAGGCCTGGGACGGCTACGTGGCCACCCGTAACAAGGTCACGGACGCCATCGCCGAGTACGGCCGCAACGCCGTGGTGCTCACCGGCGACGTGCACTCGCACTGGGCCGGCGAGGTCAAACGGGACTTCGCGGACCCGGAGTCGGAGTCGGTCGCCGTCGAGCTCGTCACCACCTCGGTGACCTCGGCCCGCGACGGCCTGGACTGGTACCCCAACACCCAGGTCCTGCTGGACGAGAACCCGCACGTGAAGTTCTTCAACGGGCGCCGTGGCTATGTCAACGCGCGGGTCTCGGCGGAGCGCGTCGACGTCGACTTCCGCTCGCTGAAGTACGTCTCGACGCCCGGCGCGCCCGTGTACACCTCCGGCTCCTTCGTCATCGAGGCGGGGAGGCCCGAACTCCTTCCGAAGTGACCCCGGTCGGCACACCCCCCCATCGATACATCGACACACCCCCTGTCGGGAAAGAGGTCAGATGCTGATCCCCAAGCCCGTCCGCCACGAACCACAGCCGGGCTCCTTCGAGCTCGCCCGGGACACCCCACTCGCCTACGACCCCGCACTCGAGCGGGTCGCGGACCTGCTGCGGGCGCAGCTCACCCCGGCGACCGGCTGCCGTTTCCCGGACGGGCCCGGGGGCATCGCCCTCGCGCTCGACCCCGCGCTGGGAGAGGAGGCCTACCGGCTCTCGGTCACGGCCGACGGCGTACGCATCACCGGCGGCGACGGGGCCGGCGCCTTCTACGGCGTGCAGAGTCTGCGTCAGCTGCTGCCGCCGCGGGTCTACCGGCGCGCCACGGTCAAGCACGACCCGTGGCTGGTGCCCTGCGCGGAGATCGAGGACCGGCCGCGGTTCGGCTGGCGCGGCTGTCTGCTGGACGTGGCCCGGCACTTCCTGCCCAAGGACGACGTGCTGCGGCTGATCGACCTGCTGGCGCTGCACAAGCTGAACGTGCTCCACCTGCACCTCACCGACGACCAGGGCTGGCGGATCGAGATCCGGCGCTATCCGCTGCTGACGGAGGTCGGCTCCTGGCGCCGCGAGTCCTCACCGGGCTGGAACGCCGAGGGCGACGGCCGCCCGCACGGCGGCTACTACACCCAGGAGGACCTCCGCGAGATCGTGGCCTTCGCCGCCGACCGGCACATCACCGTGATCCCCGAGATCGACCTGCCCGGCCACACGCAGGCTGCGATCGCCGCCTACCCGTGGCTCGGCAACACCGGCGAGCAGCTGGCGGTGCGGACCCGCTGGGGAGTCGGCGTGCACGTGATGAACCCCGGCGACGAGGCGCTCGACTTCTTCCGCCACGTCCTGGACGAGGTGGTCGAGCTGTTCCCGTCGCCGCTGGTCAGCGTAGGCGGCGACGAGTGCCCCAAGGACGAGTGGAAGACCGGCGCGGTGGCGCGGGCGAGGATGGCCGAGCTGGGGCTTCGCAACGAGGACGAGCTGCAGAGCTGGATCATCCGGCAGTTCTCCGCGCATCTGGCCGCGCACGGCCGGCGGCTGCTGGGCTGGGACGAGATCCTCGAGGGCGGGCTGGCGCCGGACGCCACCGTCGTCTCCTGGCGCGACCACCACGGCGCGGTGAAGGCGGCGCGCGCCGGGCACGACGTGGTCACGGCCGCGGCCCGCTCGGTGTACTTCGACTACCGGCAGTCCGCCGACCCCGCGGAGCCGATCCCCGTCGGCACGGTGCTGCCGCTGGAGGAGGTGTACGCGTTCGAGCCCGTGCCCGCGGAGCTGTCCGGCACCGCGGCGGCGGCCCGGGTGCTGGGCTCGCAGTGCGGGCTGTGGACCGAGGCGATGGACTCATCGCGGGTCGTCGACTACCAGGCGTTCCCGCGGATGTCGGCGTTCGCGGAGACGGTGTGGAGCGGCGCCGGGCGGAACTTCGCGGAGTTCGCGGAGCGGCTGGCGCTGCATCTGAGACGGCTCGACGCGCTGGGCGTGGAGTACCGCCGCCCGTCCGGTCCGCTGCCGTGGCAGACCCGGCCTGGGGTGCGGGGGCGGCCGGTGGAGATGGCGGACTATCTGGCGGGGGTGGCTGAGGACACGGGCAACATCCGGTAGGGGGTGGCAGGTCGGGCTCGGTGCGGCCGGGTACGGGCGCGACCGCGCCGGGCTCGACGCCCGGCCATGTGGACTCGCGCACCACCAGCTCGTTCGGCATCACCACCGGCGCCCTCGACCCGCCCTCCACCAGCCAGACCGTCGCCAGCGCCTGGTCGGCCATCGGGCTGCGGACCGTCGTCAGGGGCGGGGCCGTGTACGCCGCGGCCTCGAGCATCAGGTCGTTCGCCGCGAACACCGCGTCCAGCCGCGGCTCGTCCGCCGGCAGCCGGCGCATCGCCTCCGCGCCGGAGATCCGCGTGAAGTCGCCGAGCGCCACGACGGCGCGGCGCCCCGCCGCCTGCACCGCCGCGCGACAGCCCGCGAGCCGCTCCCGCGCGTCGTACAGGTCGAGCGGCCCGGCGATCGTCGCGATCCGCCGCCTCCCGCGCTCCAGCAGATGCCGCACGGCCGGCGTCGCACCGGCCGCGTCGCAGCCGGGCCGCACCAACCCCGAACACCCAGCCACCCCTCCTCCGGGGATCCGGGGGCGCAGCCCCCGAAACCCGCCGGGCCGCGCACCCCGCCGGAGGCGCTAGCGCAGGCGGGCCGTCACCGTCTTCGGGCGCTGGTACTCGTGGAGCGCCGCCGTGCTCAGGTCCGTGCCGTGGCCTGAGGCGCCGCGGCCGCCGTGGGGGAGTTCGGCGGTCTGCACGAGGTGGCAGTTCAGCCAGACCTCGCCCGCGGCGAGCCGGGCCGCCAGGTCCAGCCCCAGGCCCAGGTCGCGGGTCCACACGCTCGCCGCCAGCGCCTGCGGCACGCCGCCCGCGAGGTCGAGCGCGGCGTCGACGGTCGGCGCGTGCTGCACGGTCAGGAGCGGTCCGAAGACCTCCCGCGTCACCGCCGGGTCGTCCAGGGGCAGGTCCGCGAGCACCCGGGCCGGGCGCCAGAACCCGCCCTCCTCGCCGGGCGCCGGTTCCACCGCGCCCGCGGCGTCGTGCTTGGCCTGGCTCGCGGTCACGATCGCGTCGTAACGCGCGGCCTGGTCGGCGTTGTTGAGCGGGCCGAAGTCGCGGCCCGCCACCCGCTCGGCCATCGCGGCGGTCAGGCGCTCCACCGCCGTCTCGTAGTGCTCGGTCAGGGTGATCACCCGGGCGGGGGCGGCGCAGCTCTGCCCGGCGTTGTACGTGCAGGTACGGGCGAGCTCCGGCCAGGTGTCGGCGGGCGCGTCGGGCAGGACGAGCGCCGGCGCGTTGCCGCCCAGTTCCAGGCTGGTACGTCGTACTCCCGCCCGTGCCGCCACGTCCGTCCCGCCGGCCGTGCTGCCGGTGAAGGCCACCATGTCGACGTCCGCCTCCACCAGCAGCCGCCCGGTACGCCGGTCGCCCACGAGCGGCCGCAGCACGTCCGCGCCGAGGGCCTCCGCGGCGTGCGCGGCCAGCAGCAGGAGCGAGTCGGGGGTGCTCTCCGCGGGCTTGACGACGACCGTGTTCCCAGCGGCGAGCGCCGGCGCGCAGCGCCACGCGGCCATCAGCAGCGGATAGTTCCACGGCACGATCACCGCGACGGTACCCACCGGTTCCCACCGCACCCAGCTCTCGTGCCCGGCCACCAGCCGCCCCGCGGCGGGCGCGGGCTGGGCCCGGACGGCGGTGGCGTAGAAGCGGAACAGGTCCGCCGCCTGCTCCACCTCGCCCACCGCCTCCGCCGCCGGCTTCCCCGTACCGGCCTGCTCGGCGGCGGTGTACGCGGCGGCGTGCTCCTCGACGAGCCCCGCGAGCCGCTCCAGCCGCCGCGCCCGCTCCCGGGGCGTCAGGGCGCTCCAGCCGGGCCGGGCGGACCGGGCGCCGGCCACGGCCCGCCGTACGGCGTCCTCGCGGGCGGGGTCGACGCTGTCGCGTATCCGGCCGGTACGGGGGTCGACGAGGTCGGTCACGGGGCCTCCTCCAGAGGTGTGCACGGCAGTGGTCACAAGTCGTAGGCCCGCAGCCACAGTTCCAGCGTGAGGACCAGCCACAGCTTGCCGCCCTGGCGCGGCAGGACGCTGCCCTCGCCGCGCATCCACGTCCGCACGGCGGCGGGGCGGAACAGCCCGCGGCGCCGGGCCGCGGCGCCGAGCAGCAGCTCGCCGGCGAGGTCCCGCAGCGGGCCGGTCAGCCACTGCTGGACGGGGACGCGCATCCCGCTCTTCGGCCGGTCCACGACCGTGTCCGGGAGCAGGTCCCGTACGGCCTCCTTCAGCACCCATTTCTCCACCGTGCCGCGCAGTTTGAGCGCGGGCGGCGTGGCGAAGGCGTGGTCGACGACGCGGCGGTCGAAGAGCGGGGAGCGGCCCTGCAGGCCCTGGGAGGCGGTGAGGCGCTCGACCTTGGTGAGGATGTGGTGGGCGCCCTTGGTGCGGAGGTTGCAGTGCAGCAGCTGGTTCAGCAGCAGGGACATCCGGTCGGGGCCCTCGAGATACGGCTCGACGAACCGTTCGGGGCGGGGCGCGTCCGCCAGCGCGCGCAGGGCGTCGCGGGTGAGCAGGTCCGGCAGGTCGGCCCAGCACTTGCGGTACGAGCGCAGATACGCCGTGCTGCGGGGCTCCCCCTCGCCGGTGGCGGCGCGGTGCTGTTCGTGGACGAGCATCGGGAGGTTCTTCGGCCCGCCGAACACCGGGTCGCCGCCCTCCCCGTTGAGCACCACGCGGTGGCTGTCCGCGGCGACGGCCTCCGCGAGCAGGAGGTTGGGCACGGTCAGTGGGTCGCCGACGGGCGAGTCGAGCAGCGCCGCGGCGTCGGCGAGCCGGGACGCCACGTCCTCGCCGGAGACGTCCAGTACCCGGTGCCCGGTCTGGCAGTGGGCGGCGACGAGACCCGAGTAGCCCAGTTCGTTGGGCAGTTCGCGGCCGAAGCTGATGGAGTACGTGTGTACGGGGTGGGTGTGGAGTTTGGCGGCCAGCGCGGTCACCAGCGAACTGTCGACGCCGCCGGAGAGCAGGACGGCGACGGGCTCCGCGTCCGGCAGGCGGCGGGCGGTGGCCTGCTCCAGCAGGAGCCGCAGCTCGGCGGGCCGGTCGCGGTGCTCGTCGCCGCTCTCCTCCCGCGGCTCCCAGAAGACGGCGGCCCCGGCCGTACCGTCGCCGCGCAGCCGCAGGATCCGGCCGGGCAGCACCTCGTACACGCCGCGGAGCAGGGTCTTCTCGCCGGGGAGGTAGGCGAAGGTCAGGAACGAGCGTACGGCGGGCAGGTTGAGGCCGGTGTCCAGCGCGGGCCAGCGGCGCAGGGCGCGCAGCGAGGAGGACGCGGCCCAGGCGCCGGCGGCCCGGGCGTAGTACAGGGTGCGGGCGCCGACGTGGTCGCGGATCAGCACGAGGTCGTCGCCGTCGAGGACGGCGAGGGCGAACATCCCCTCGGCCAGCCGGATCCCCCGCTCGCCGAGTCCGAGCCAGGCCCGCACCAGCAGCTCGCCGTCGGGGCAGCCGTCAGGCGCGGGGGTGCGGCGGGCGGCGAGGGCGTCGAACAGGACGGCGCGGTTGTGCAGGGTGACCTCGCCGACGGCGGTGCGGCCGGCGACGGTGAACGGGGCGGTGGCGTGGCCGGGTTCGGCGGGGACGAGCCCGGCGGGGTCCTCCGTCGGCCCGGTCGCACCCAGCGCGTCGAGGTGGGCGCGTGCCTCGGCCCGTCCTGGTGCCAGGACGGCGGCGAAGCGTGGCATGGGTCCCTCCTCGGGGCGGCGCGACGTGGGTGGCGGGGCGCGTGGGTGGCGAGACGCGGGGGTGGCGTGGCTGGCGGGTCGTTATCCGAAGTCGTCGTCGCTCCAGTCCCCGTCGTCGTGCCAGCCGCCGTCGTCCCCGCCACCGCTGTCGGCTCCGCCCCCGTCGGAGCCGGAGCCCTGCGCCTGCTGTTGCTGGGCGAGCTGCTGCCGCAGCTCCTCCTCCTCGGCCTCGCTGAGGCTGACCGGCGGCAGCTGGGCCGCGGTCACCGCCAGGCTCGTCACGCCGATCGCGGCGAGGATCGCGCCCGTACGGCCGCCGAAGGACGTGCGGTTGACCATGACGTACTCGCCCTGGCCCCACACGGTGCGCCCGTAGCCGAGGTCCCGGCCGTAGCGGACGCCGCCCGCCGCGTAGGTGCGCTTGACGATGCGTCTCGCGAACGCCTCGTCCGTACCGGAGCCGCCGTGGTTGTCGCGCCAGTGCACGAGGTTGGGGTTGGCCCCGTCGCGGCGGCGCCACTCCTCGCGGCCGTCGTCGTAACGCCGGTGGGCGCTGCGGTCGGCGAGCAGCTCGTCGGTGTACGTGGTCTGCGGTGGCCGCATCACTCACTCCCCGGCCAGGTCATGAACCCGGCGTCGCGCCGTTCCCGGAACCCGCTCCACGCGGAGGTCCGCGGCGGCCGCGGTCCCCGGGTGAGTCTGATGACGCCGCGCAGCAGCCGGTCCGGCGGGAGCGCCGCGACCTCCGCGAACCGGCCCTGGGCGAGCCAGTCCCGCTCGCGCGGCCGCAGGCCGGCGGGCAGCGCGGGCAGCGGCCGTCCGGCGGGCGCGCGCCCGGCGACGAGCCCCAGCGCGGCGGCGTGCCGCGGCACCAGGCCGAGGGACACCACGCCGACGCCCGGCACCGGCCCCACCGCCTCCCGTACCCGCGCGGGCAGCCCGACGCCGGCCGGGCTGGCGTCGTGCAGCACGTACACGACGGCCCCCTCGGCCCGCTCCAGCGCGGCCAGCAGCCGGGTGTCGGGCGCCGCGTGCAGGACGGGGCACGCGGCCTCCAGATGAACGTGGTTGGCGAGCAGCATCCGGGCGATGGCACGGTCCTGGCAGACGAGCACGCGGGGCAGGCCGTAGTCGTACAGGTCGGGCTCGGCGGGCCCGGGCACGGGCCCCGCGGGGAGCCCGGGTTCCGGCAGCAGTCCGGGCACCCCCGCCGTACGCGCCCGCAGCGCCCGGGAGAAGACCGGCAGCCGCAGCGGCGGCGCCGGGCGGCCGGTGTGGCGCCGCAGCCGTTCCGGCACCGGGCGCAGCAGCCGGCAGACGGCGTAGTACAACTGGCGCTCGGTGAACCGGATCTCGCCGGGCGCGCCCGCCCGAGCGGCCGCCGCGGTGATGAGCCGGTCGAGCAGCGGGGCGGTGAGCCGCTCGTCCAACCGCCCGCTCACGCCGCGCCCCCGGGCTCGGGCCAGCTGAGGAAGCCGAGCGCGGCCGCGTCGCGGCGGTCCGGGTCGGTGAGCTCCGCGAGCCGTTCGACGGCCCGCTCGGCGTGCTCCAGCAGCTTCGCCGGCGGCACCGACACCAGCGGGTACGACCAGCCCTTGGCCAGCCATCCGAGCTCGTCGTCGGTGCAGGTGCCGGTGCGGGTCAGCTCGTCCATGACGTCCTGGCCGGGCCGGTCCTCCCGCACCGGTACGGCGCCGCGCAGCGAGCGCATGGTCCGCAGCGGCATCCCCGCGTCGACCACCGGCCGCGGCGGCTGCGCCTGCCGGACGTGTGCCACGAGGAGCAGACCGGCGGCGCTCGCGTCGTGCAGCACCACCACCGGCCCGCGGTGCCGCAGCGCCTCCTGAGGGTCGAGGGCGACCGCCAGGCCGTGCCGCCGGGGCAGCCCGGCCTCCGCCAGGAACAGGGCCGCCGAGTAGTCGTGGCACAGCAGGACGCCCTTGTCCCCCCGGGGCAGTTGCCGCCGGGGAGGGCCGTCGTCCACGAGGCCCGTCGGCAGCGATCCGTACGTACGCCGCCAGGGGTCCAGCACGGCGGAGGCGAAGGCGGCGCGCCTGATCGGCGGGACTCCCTTGTGGAAGGGCGTCGCTGTCGTCAGCGCGACCACGATCGCCGCCACGGTGAAGACGCCGCCCAGCACGGCCGGCACCGCGTTACCGGTGCTCGCGGCCACGACCAGTAGCAAAACGCCGACGATCAACGGCATGACGCACCCGGAGCCTGAGCCCGCCCGCGCCGACAGTTTCCGCCGGCTGAGCGCGTACCACAGCTGTCCGGGCGTGACCGCGAGGCGCCCCTGTTCGGTGAGCTTGTCCATGAACCGGCGCACGCGCAGGTCGTTGAGCCCGAGCGCGTTGGTCTTCGGGTCCATGGCGTAGCTCCGCTTGCAGTACGAGCAGACGTTGCCGGTGCGCTCCCGGCGCAGCAGCGACTTCGCGCAGTGGGGGCAGATCACGGCCGGGCCTCCAGCGTGTGGGCGAGGCGCCGCAGCCGGGCGGCCAGCCGCTCGCGGACGGTGAGCGCGTCCCGGGCGGGGGCGGCGGCCTCGATGGCGCGCAGGGCCGCCGCCAGCGTCCGGTAGTCGGTGGCCTGTCCGGTGGCGAGTACGCCGGTACGCCCCGCGGCCGCCCGGTGCTCGGCCTCCGGCGCGGTGACCGCGTAGTCCTCGTGGTCGATGCCGTAGCCGGTGTTGGCGGCGAGGATCACCAGCGGGCCGGCGCCGCGGTTGGCGAAGGAGTGCGGCATCATCGCCGGGATGCGGATCAGCTCGCCGGGTGCCAGCGGGATCCGGCGTACCCGGTCCGCGGTCTCGTCGTACAGTCCGCAGGCCGCGTGTCCGAGGCTGAGCACGAAGTGCTCGCCGCGGTGGGCGTGCGGGGTGAACGCGCTGTGCGGGCGCATCAGTCCGAGCTTGACCGTCGCGTTGGACGGGCGGTCGGGGGACGTGGCGGCGTCGCCGATCAGATAGTGGGCGAACTGCCCGTCGTCGATGAACGGCAGCAGCCCTCCGAGGTCGCGGGTGCCGTCCCGGCCGGCGAGTTCCACCTGGCCGTGGGACGAGATCCGGTACAGCTGCACTCCGGCCGGCAGCGCGCGCCGCCGTGACGTACCCACCATCGAACCCCCCTTGCCCCGCGGACCTCCCCGGGGTCCTCGCGCGCAAGGGCATCGTAGGGTCGCGGCGGGCGCCGACGGCAGTGCCGCAGCAGCCCTGTTGCGGTTCGGGACGCGTTGTTCACCTCCGCGTCACCTGGTGACGGCTGACGTTCGCCGGAGGGGCTACGACTGCCCGTTCAGCAGCCCCAGCAGCAGCCGCAGCGTCTCCTCGTCCCGCGCCGCCACGAACGGCAGTTCGTTCCCGCCGCCGATCCGGAACGGCTCCCCCGCCACCGTGGCGTTGCCCCCGCCCGCCTCGGCGACCAGCAGCAGGCCGGCCGCGTGGTCCCAGGCGTTCTCCCAGGTGTACGCGACGGCGTCCAGTTCGCCGCTCGCGATGCGCAGGTACTCCAGGCCCGCGGAGCCGGTGTCGCGCCGGGCGACGCCGGGAACCTCCAGCTCCAGCAGCCGGCGCTGCTCGGTGTCGGTGGTCCAGCGGGGGCTGGAGGTGGCCACGGTGATGTCCGCGCCCGGGGTGCGGGTGCCGCCCGTGAGGCGGACGCCCTCTGCCCACGCGCCCCGGCCGCGGGCGGCGACCGCCATCACGTCGCGGACCGGCGCGTACGTCCAGGAGGCGAGCAGCTCGCCGTGGTGCGCGAGGGCGACCATCATGGCGAAGCCCGGCTCGCCGTGCGCGAAGTACCAGGTGCCGTCGACGGGGTCGACGATCCAGACGGGGGCGTCGCCGTTGATCTCGTCCAGCAGCGCCGGATCCTCCGACACACCCTCCTCGCCGACCAGCACCAAGCCGGGCAGCAGGGCGGTCAGCGTACGGCCCAGATGCCGCTCCGCCTCCCGGTCGGCGACCGTGACCAGATCGTACGGACCGCGCTTCTCGGCGATCTCGTGGGTCTCGAGCTGCCGGAACCGCGGCATCACCTCGTCGGCGGACGCCTGACGCACCGCCTGCCCGACCTTGGCGAGTCCGTCCCCGGCGAGAAATTCCTCGATCATGTGTCCCATCGAACCACGCGCCTGCGACAGCCGGTGAACGGACGGCGGCTCCCGGGCCACGCCGGGGCGAACAGGTTCACCGCCCCACCGCGTACCCCTGCATCCCCCGCGCGTTGGCCGCCGCCGACAGCAGTCCCGTCTCCGGGTCGCGGGCCACGGCACAGAGCCGTCCCTCCGACCACGGATGCGCCACGGTCACGTCGTGTCCGCGCCGGCGCAGACCGTCGAGGACGTCCGGGCCGATCCGGGACTCGACGGTCACGCTGCCGGGGCGCATGCCGCGCGGGTAGAAGGAGCTGGGGAAGCTGTCGGTGTGCCAGTTCGGCGCGTCGATCGCGCCCTGCAGGTCGAGGCCGCCGCGTACCGGTCCGCGCAGTGCGACGGCGAGGAAGAAGTGTGCCTGCCACTGGTCCTGCTGGTCGCCGCCGGGCGTGCCGAAGGCGAGCACCGGTACGCCGTCGCGCAGGGCGAGCGACGGGGTGAGGGTGGTGCGGGGGCGGCGGCCGGGGGTGAGGGAGTTCGGCAGTCCGGGCTCCAGCCAGGTCATCTGCAGCCGGGTGCCGAGGGGGAAGCCGAGACCGGCGACGACGGGGTTGGACTGCAGCCAGCCGCCGGACGGGGTGGCGCTGATCATGTTGCCCCAGCGGTCCACGACGTCGATGTGGCAGGTGTCCCCGCGGCGGTGGGCGCTGTCGCGGCCCTTCTCTCCGGGGACGGCCAGAGGGTCGTGCATCGTGGGCTCCCCCACGCCCATCGGGCTGAACTCCTCCGGGCCGGGCGCCGTCGACACCTTCGGCAGCCGCGGGCTGCGGCCGCCGGGGCTGCCGGGGCGCAGCTCGTACGACGCCTTGTCGCCGATGAGCGCCCGCCGGCCGGCGTTGTAGTCCGCCGACAGCAGCTCCGCCAGCGGTACGTCCGCCGCGTCGCCGTACCACGCCTCGCGGTCCGCCATCGCGAGCTTCGTGCCCTCGACGAGGGTGTGGACGTACTCCGGTGTCCCGTACTCCAGCCCCTCCTGCGGCAGCAGGGCGAGCTGCTGCAGAAGCGCGGGCCCCTGCGACCACGGGCCGGCCTTGCAGACGGTCCAGCCGTTCCAGTCGTACGTGACGGGGTCCTCGTACGTCGCCTCCCAGCGGGCGAGGTCGTCGCCGGTGAGGGTGCCGGCGTGGCGTTCGCCGGAGGTGTCCATCGCGGGCTCGGCGGCGGAGCGGACGAGCGCCTCGCCGATGAAGCCCTCGCGCCAGATCCGCCGGGCGGCGTCGATGCGGGCCTCCCGCGTCGGGCCGGTGGCTTCCGCCAGCAGCCGGCGCCAGGTGGCGGCGAGCGGGCGGTTGTACATCAGGGCGCCGGGGCGCGCGGCGGGGAGGTAGAGCTCGGCGGACGTCGTCCACTCGGTCTCGAACAGCTCCCGTACGGAGTCGACGGTCTCGCCGATCTTCTCGACGGGCGGATGGCCGTTCTCGGCGTACCCGACGGCGTACTTCAGCACCTCGTCCAGCGGTTTGGTGCCGTAGTCCCGCAGCAGCGTCATCCAGGCGTCGAACGCGCCGGGGACGGGCGCCGCGAGCGGGCCGGTGCCGGGGACCAGGTCGAGGCCCAGGGACGTGTAGTGCGCGATGCCCGCCCCCGCGGGCGCGGGTCCCTGACCGCACAGCACGCGCACGGGACCGCCGGCCGGGGCGATGACCGCCGGGACGTCGCCGGCGGGCCCGTTCAGGTGCGGTTCGACGACGTGCAGCACGAAGGCCGCCGCGACGGCGGCGTCGTAGGCGTTGCCGCCGTCCTCCAGCACGGCCATGGCCGACTGCGACGCGAGCCAGTGCGTACTGGCGCACATCCCGAAGGTCCCCTGCAGCGTGGGCCTGGTGGTGAACATGCGGTCACCCTATGCCCAGCGGTCAGCGGGCCTCCGGCCACAGGGGGACGGCCCGGTCCGCCGCCTGCGCGATCGCCGCGCCGTCCAGCGTGGCGAACGTCAGCGGGACGCCGAAGTGCGGCCACTCCCAGCCCAGTTCGAAGGGCTCGGGCGGCGGCAGCGGCCACAGCCACAGGCGGCGGGCGAGAGCGACGTGGTCCTGGTCGCCGCCTCCGCCGCGGCGCGTCATGTGCAGCACGGGCGGCGTCGGTTCGACGCCCTCGTCGAGGGGCCGGTGGCGGTGGTCCAGCGTCGTCGCCTTGCGGCCGTCGGGGAAGCGCACGCCGAAGCGCAGCAGCTTGTCGGGGTGGCGGCCGGGGACCTCGTCGCCGGGTTGCAGCGTGCCGTAGAAGAGGTCGTGGTCGCGCAGGAACTCCTCGGGCTTGACGTCCGGCGCGCGGCGCGCCTCGACGCGGACCGACAGCCGCACGCCGGCCGGGAAGGCCAGCACCTTCTGCAGGGCCAGCACCAGGTGCTCGGAGCGGTACAGCACGCGCTCCATCGGTATGTGGGCGCCCAGCAGGTGCCCGGGCGGGCCGAGCCAGGGCGGCTTCTCGTACGCGGGCCCCGGATCCGCGAGGGTCTCCGGGAGAGCCGGAAGGGGGAAGAAATCCATGGCCGAACGCTAGGCCAGGAACCGGCCATTCGGGACCCTTCCGACGTAACGTGGCCGTATGGACCTCCTCGACAGGGTGTACGGGGGCTGGCTCGGGCGGATCGCCGGGAACATGCTCGGCAAGCCCGTCGAGAACGGCGACCACTGGACCCGGGACCGCATCGACCGCTACCTGCGCCGCGCGAACGCCCTCCCCCTCGACGACTACCTCCCCGCGCTGCACCCGCCGCCCGACCCGGTGGAGTTCGAGCTGCGCCCCGAGTGGCCGCTGTGCGTGCGCGGGCAGATCCGGGGGAGCTGCCGGGACGACGACGTCGACTACGCGGTGCTCGGGCTGGAGCTGCTGGAGCGGTACGGCTTCGGCTTCACGACCGCGCAGGTGGGCGAGCTGTGGCTGGAGCGGCTGCCGTATCTGCAGACGTTCACGGCGGAGCGGGTGGCGTACCGCAATCTGGTCGACGGGCTCGCGCCGCCCGCCACGGCGACCACCGGCAACCCGTACCAGGACTGGATCGGTGCCCTGATCCGCGCCGACATCCACGGCTGGGTCTGCCCCGGCGATCCGGTGTCGGCGGCGGGTCTCGCCCGCCGGGACGCGCTCGTCTCCCACACGGGGGCGGGCGCCGACGGCGCGATGTGGGCGGCGGCGCTGATCGCGGCGGCGTTCACGGCGTCGTCGGCCCGCGAGGCGCTGTTCACGTCGCTGACGGTGCTGCCGTCCGGCGCGGTCCGGGAGGTGGTGGCACGGACGGCGGAGCTGCACGACAAGGGCGTGCCGTGGGCCCAGGCGCTGGCGGAGACCGCCCCGGAGCCCGGCCGCCACCACTGGATCCACGTGGTCCCGAACGCCGCCGTCATCACCGCCGGCCTCCTGTACGGCGAGGGCGACTTCACCCGCACCATCGCCCTCACCGTCCGCGGCGGCCTGGACACGGACTCCAACGGCGCGACGGCCGGCTCGGTGGCGGGCGTCCTGTGCGGGGCCCCGCACATCCCGCCGCAGTGGACGGAGCCGCTGCAGGACACCGTCCGCAGCGCGGTCTTCGGTTACGACGGCTCCCGGATCTCCGCCCTGGCGTCCCGCACGCTGCGCCTGGCGCGCTCCACCGCGCCCCGGCTAGGGTCGGGCGGATGATCGTCTGGCTGAACGGAACCTTCGGGGCGGGGAAGACCACGACGTCCAAGGAGCTGGTCGGGCTCCTGCCGGACGCGCGGATCTTCGACGCGGAGTACGTGGGCTACATGCTCTGCGGCGGGGTCACGGGCCTGCCGGCGCTGGGCGACTTCCAGCACTGGCCGCCGTGGCGGCGGCTGGTGGTGGAGACGGCGACGCAGCTCCTGGAGTACGTCGGCGGCACCCTCGTCGTCCCGCAGACGGTGCTCGACGAGCCGTACTGGACGGAGATCAGCGAGGGCCTGGCGAAGGCGTCCGTCCCGGTCCACCACTTCGTCCTGCACGCGGACCCGGCCACGATCCGCCATCGCATCGAGACGGACCCGGACAACGCGGACCCGCACGGCTTCCGGATGCAGCACGTCGAGGTGTACGAGCGGTCGGTGCCCTGGCTGCACGCCGCGGCGCGGGTCGTCGACACGACGGACGTGGCGCCGCGGGAGGTGGCCCGCCGGATCGCCGCCGGGGTCGGGGTCACCCCAGCCGGTTGAACCCCGCCTGCAGGGTGTGGAGGGTGACGGTGCCTCCGCCGAGCATCTCGGCCTTCTCCCGGAGCTGCGCCACGACCCCGGCGCCCGGCCGCCCGTACACGTCGATGGACCGCATGCGGATGAGGGCGGCGAACTCGCGGAACTTCGGCCCGCCGAGCTGCAGATGGACCTCCATCGACGCGGAGTCGGGGTGGACGGCCAGCACGGTCATCGTGGAGTCGGACTCGTCGATGTAGAAGTCGTAGGCGATCAGCTGCGGCTCGCGCGCCTCGACGAACAGCGCCAGATCGCGCATGCCCTCCCGGACCTCGCCGATCCTCCCCTCGCGGATGTCGGAGTGGTCGACGTAGTAAATGGGTTCCGCCATGCCACCGGACCCTAGCCCCACCCACCCACCACCCCCCGCCCGGCGCGCGGCACCCACCCCTGATATCCCCTCGCCCGGAAGCACCGGGGCACCCTAACCTCGGGGCCATGAACAGGCCCCTCGTTGCGATCCTGTCCGGCGCCGGGATCTCCACCGACTCCGGTATCCCCGACTACCGCGGTCCGAAGGGGCTGTGGCGGCGGGATCCCGAGGCCGAGAAGCTCGTGACGTACGACTACTACATGGCCGATCCCGAGATCCGCCGGCGGTCGTGGCTGATGCGGCGCGACAGTGAGCTGTGGGACGCGCGGCCCAACGCCGCGCACCTCGCCATCGCCGAGCTGGAGCGGTCCGGTGTGGCGGTGCGGGTGCTGACGCAGAACGTGGACGGGCTGCACCAGCTGGCGGGTGTGTCCGCCCGCAAGGTGCTGGAGCTGCACGGCACCTCCCGCGAGGTCGAGTGCACGCGGTGCCACGCCCGTACGCCGACCGCGCAGGCGCTCGAGCGGGTGGCGGGGGGCGAGGACGATCCGCCGTGCCGGGCCTGCGGGGGCATCCTCAAGACGGCCACCGTGATGTTCGGCCAGCGCCTCGACCCGGTGGTCATCGGTGAGGCGATGGGCATCGCGAAGGCCTGCACCCTCTTCATCGCCGTGGGCAGCAGCCTGCAGGTCCAGCCCGCCGCCTCCCTGGCGGGTCTCGCCGCGGAGCACGGCGCCCGGCTGGTCATCGTCAACGCCGAGCCCACGCCGTACGACGCGCTCGCCGCCGAGGTGATCCGCGAGCCGATCGGCAGCGCGCTGCCGGAGCTTTTGCAGGGGTTGGGCGGGTAATTCCCCTAAGTGGCCGGCGACTTGCCGGGCCGGTCGTCCTTGCGTCGTCGACAGATGATCTGAAAGCCTCCGTTCGATTCATGTGTCGCACATGAATCACCTGTCACAGGAGTAACGGAGGCATCCCCACATGTCCCACAGCCGAATACGCCACGCCTGGCTCACGGCGGCAGCCGTGGCCGTGCTGGCGTTCACCGGCCTGTCCGCACCGGCTCAGGCGGACGAACAGCCCGACCCGGCCTCGTCCCGGCAGCAGGACCCCCAGGCCACGGAGGGCACGCCCTCGCCGTACAGCACCCGGGCGTGGACCAGCCCGGGCGGGGCCGCCGCTCCCGGCGACTTCACGCTGTCGCCCGGCGCGCTGAACGACACCACGACCGCGCGGGTGGCGCGGCTGGACGCCGTGCTGCCCAAGTCGGGCGTGCAGAACCTGCTCACCGACGCCAACCGCACCATCACCACCGGCACCGCCTGCACCCGCAATCCCTTCGTCGGCGCCCCGGCGCCCGCGCTCAAGTACTGCCTGCAGAACGACGACTCCGTCTCCCGCGAGTGGGTCCCCCAGGGCATGACCGGCGTCTCGGACGCCCGCGACGAGGAGGACTGGGGCACCGCCCGCGACATCCAGCTCGTCGCCTCGTACGACAACTGGGACCCGGGACGCAGCGACGACCCGCTGCCCGGCGTGGGCGACTGCACGAGCGCCGAGCTGGAGGCGAACGACGCCTGCAACCAGAAGGGCGTGCGGGTCACGTTCGTGCAGAAGCGGGCCAACCCCACCACGGGCGCGACCGAGGTCAAGTACCGGCACGTGCTGCTGGCCTGGACGTACGAGAACTCCGCCGACCACGTGTCCTTCGACGGGGTGCACGCCTCCGAGAACCCGCAGCAGAACGGCGTCCACGCCGGGGGCATCGTCTGGTACGGCAACTACCTGTACGTCGCCGACACCCGCAACGGACTGCGGGTCTTCGACATGCGCTACATCATGGACCTGGATCCCGACAACGACCCGAGCACCCATGACGCGATGGGCGCCGACACCGACGGCGTGCAGACCACGGCCGACGTGCAGGACAAGACGAAGGTCGGCCGGCACGACAACGTCTGGTACAGCTTCGGCTACCGCTATGTGATGCCGCAGGTCGCGGCCTGGAAGTTCAAGGCCACGCAGAGCAACCCGACGGGCTCGTACGCGTGCGTCTCCACCGGTGCGCCGAAGGCCTCGTACATCTCCCTGGACCGCAGCACCGTGCCGGACCGCCTGGTCATGGGCGAGTACTGCCGCCCCGAGTCGGGCTACCCCTCGACCGGCCGGATCGCCTCGTACCCGATCGCCTCCCTGGAGGGTCGCACCAGCGACGTGGCCGCCGAGGGCTGGGCGAACTACCTGCCCCTGCCCGGCGACTCCACCCACGCGGCGGGCGGCGCCCAGGGCGCTCTCGCGTACAACGGCAAGCTGTACGTGAACGCCAGCACGGGCAAGGACGAGCCGGCCCGGCTCTACCGCCTGACCTGGAGCAGCGGCCAACTGGTCACGGCCGGCGGCTATGTCCTGACCGCGACCGGCGCGGAGGACCTGTACTACGAACGCGGCGCCGACCGCCTGTGGTCGGTCTCGGAGCACTCCCAGGAGGTCGACCAGCAGGAGGCGGCCGAGGCGGGCACGACGCCCCAGTGCGACTCCCGCTGCCAGCGCGTCCTGTTCGCTCACGACCTGAGCTGGGTGGACTCCCAGCCGTAGCCGACCGGGTGGCGGCGCACCCGCGCAACGGGCGCGCCGCCGCCTCACGACAGCCGCACCACCGGCAGCCCCTCCACCGCCCACCGATGGCGGAGCAGGTCGTACGCCCGGACCGTGAGGCGTTTCTGCGCGTCGATGTGGAAGTCGACGCGGAAGCGGTCCTCGCCCGCCCGGGCCGGCGGGGTCGCGGTGAGGAACGTGGGGCTGTGTTCGTTGAGCCAGAGTGTCGCGCGGTCCGTGCGCTGTTCCGGGGTGACCGGGAGCGCGCGGACCCCGCCCGAGGGGTCGTAGACCAGCTCGAGGCCCGCGTCCGCGTCGCGGCCCGTGGCGTGGGTGAGTTCGAAGACGGCGAGGCCGAGGCGGGTCTGGCCGTCGTGTACGGCGGTGAGGGTCAGGGTCTTCACCGGGGCGTCCGTGGGGTACGGCGTACCGGCCCGCACGACCGTCTCGTACGCGAACCCGCCGGTCGCCGGGTCCAGATGGCGGATCGCGTAGTCGTGCTGCACGTGGTCGCTCAGCTCCCGGCCGCCCGCGATCGCCGCGGCCCCGGCGGCGACGGCCTCCAGCGGCCGGTCCACGCGCACCGCGTCCGGGGCGAACTGCAGGGTGACGGCGTCCCGTACGGCCGGCAGGAGGCAGCTGCCGCCCACCAGGAACACCTGGTCGATCGCGGCGGCCGGGCAGCCGTGGTCGGCGGACGCGTCCAGCGCGCGGCGCAGCACGCGCGCGAAGCGGCCGATGACGTCGGCGTCGCGCAGCAGGGCGTCGAGGCAGCCACGGGTCACCTCGTGGCGTACCGAGCCGTCCGCCGTACGGATCACCGCCCGGTCCGCGCCGGAGGACAGCGCGATCTTCGCGTCCTCGGCCGACGAGGTCAGCAGCCGGAAGACCCGGTTGTACGCGACGGCGTCCCCGCGCGGCACCCCCGCCGCCGCCTGTTGCGCGAGCAGGGCGTCGATGTGCGTGCCCCCGAGAGCGGCACCGGCCTTGGCCACGGTCCGCACCCCGGGACCGGCGGGGCCGTCCCCCTCGACCCGTACGACGGACACGTCCAGCGTCCCCGCCCCGAAGTCCACCACGCAGAACACCGCGCCGGGCCCGAGCCGGGCCCCGTACCCCGCGGCGGCGGCGCTCGCCTCGTCCACGACACGCAGCCGGGTCCCCGCGAAGCCGCCGCCCGCGGCGACCTCTCCCACCAGCCAGTCGCGGTACGGGTCGAACGACTCCACCGGCGCGGTCGCCACGATCTCCAGGTCACCGGCGCCGACGGCGAGCACGGTGAGCGCCATCAGGTCGGTGAGGTAGTCGGTGGCGGCGCCGCGCGCGGTGATGCGGCGAGCGCCGACGCGGCGCGGGATGTCGGCGGTGCGTCCGGCGACATAGTTCTTCATCGACTGGAAGACACCCGCCCCCTCGCCGTCCGCCCGCGCCCCGATCAGCCGCCGCTCGCCGTGCGGTTCGTACGCGATACGGGACGGTACGACGCGCTGCAGCACCCCCGCCGCGTCCCGTACCCGCTCGACACCGCCGAGCGGCACGGGCAGCGCCTCGCCGCGGCCGGCGTCCCAGTGCGCCACGACGGTGTTGGCGGTGCCGAAGTCCAGGCCGATCCGGACGGTCACGGGCGGTCCTCCGCGGGGCGGACGGCGACGTCGTACGGGCCGCTTGCCGTATGCGCCCGCGACAGCGCCACGGCATCCCCCGTCCGCGCCAGGGCGCAGTCCCGCAGGAGCCGCAGGAAGGCGCGGACGTCGGTGTCGCGGCCCGCCCGCCCGGCCAGCGCGGCGTCGATCTCGCGCACGTGGCGCGGCGCGAGGTCGGCGAGCGGTACGACGGCCAGGGCGGCGGATCCAACGTCGTACGGGGCGGCGGATCCGCCGTCGTACGGCGCGTACACCCGCAGCCCGCCGTGACCGCCGACGGCCAGCCGCGTGCCGGAGGGGTCGGCCCACAATCCGGTGACGGAGGCGAACCCGTCCGGCAGGGCGGGCGGTTCGGCGTCCTGGAGGGTGACGGGGTCGAACGCCCGCAGACGCCGCCGGTCGGTCGTGACCAGCAGTCCGTCGAAGAGGACCAGGTCGCCCACCGCCTCGACCGCGAGCGCCCGCTCGGCGCGGGGCCGGGCGCCGGCCGAGGTGAGGGTGTACGTGCGCAGACCGCCGGTGTGCAGACAGGCCACGGTGTGGCGGTCGGTGAAGCACACCGACCGCGGCGGCTCCGCCCGGCCGGTGAGGTGGGCGGTCAGCTCCGTACGCCCGGTGGCGGGGTCGTGGATGAGGACGCCGTGGTCGGGCCCGGGCCAGACCCAGGCCAGGAGGGAGGCGTCGGCGTTCGCCGCCGCGGCGTTCTCGCCGTCCGGCTCGGCGTACAGGCCGTACGGTCTGCCGCTCCACTCGCCGGAGCGGACCGCGCGCCGGCCGCGTTCGCGCCAGGCGTCGTCGAAGCGCACCAGCCCGTGGTGGGCGAGGTGCGTCTCATGGGTGCCGCCCCGGGCACGCTGCAGTACGCGGCAGCCGCCGGGGGCGGGGAACGCCAGCGGCATGAGCGGGGACAGGCCGTACAGCGACCGGTGTTCGGCCGTGTTCCACAGGTCGACGACCGGAGCGGCGCCCAGCTCCGGGGCGTGCACCGGCCGGCCTTCCAGGTCGTACACGCTGATGCCGAGCAGGTCCGCCAGCGCCACGCTCCGGCCGGTGTGCAGCACCGACGCCTCCCCCGGCACCGCCTGCCCGCGGCGCAGCGCGAGCGTGACCGGTCGGCCTGTGGGGAGCGGGAAGTGCCGCAGCACGAGCCCCGACAACTGCCCCGGGTCCCGGCCCTCGTCGTCGTACTCACCGGCAAGCACCGCGATGCCCGATCCGTCCGGGGCGAAGGACGCGCTGTGCGGCCGGCCGGGGACGGGGAGGTCGGTGCCGCCGCCCGTCAGCCGACGCCGGGCGCGCCGTACGGCGGACGGGTCGGCGGCGCGCAGCAGCCGGTACCGGGGGTCGTCGTGGGCAGCGGGCGGGCTGCTCCCCTGTACGGCCTCGACCGCCGCGTCCAGCGGCAGGCGCAGGGCCAGGCCCAGCAGCCCGTCGGTGTCCCCCACCGCGCGCAGCCGCGACGCCAGATGGCGGGTCTCCGCGGAGCCGGGGGCGGGCCGCGGGTCCGCGGCGGCGAGGGTGCGCAGCAGATCGCCGCGCCCGGTCTCGGCGAGGGCCTCGCGCACCCGGCGCCGCTCGTCGGCGAGGGCCGCCGCGTAGCCCGCGGCGAGAAGAGCGCCGTCCGGATCCCCCGCCTCGTACTGCGCCAACTGCCCGGTGAGCAGGGCGAACACCGCGCGCCGTGCCGGGTCGGCGGGGAACACGCCCTCGGCGACGCACAGCCCGGTCAGCCCGGGGATGCCCAGCGCCGCCTCGCACACGGCGTCCCGCAGCTCGTCGGGGCCGTCGGCGATGAGACGGCGGGCGGCCCGCGCCACCGGGTGCGCGCCGCGGACCGCGCACGCCAGGACCTCGCCGCGGTGGGCGGGTCGCAGGGCGTCGGGGTGACGCAGCGCGATGAGCGACGCCGGCCGGGCGGAGCCGGCCCGGGCGGGCTCCGCGAACCGCCGCAGGATCAGCCACGCCTCCGCGTCGCCCTCGGGCGCCGCCAGCCACACGCGCCACAGCTGCTCGCGCGCCTCGCCGCCCCACCGGGGGCTGCGCGCCCGGCGCAGCAGCGCCGCCCGGGCGGCACGGGCGCGGCCCTCGCCCACGCCGTTGCGGCGGTACGACTCCAGGTCGTCGTAGAGGCGCGCGGAGCTACGGATCATGCGGGGGGCTCCTCGTACGGCACGGGGCGGGCGTCGCTGTCGTACGGCACGGAGTCGGAGGCCATGTCGTACGGCACGGAGCCGGAAGCCACGTCGTACAGCACGGAGCCGGAAGCCACGTCGTACGGCACCGGGCGGACGGCCACATCGTGCGGGCCCGCGACGGCCGTGCCGGCGCCCAGGGCGACGGCGTCGCCGGTGCGCAGCAGGACGCAGTCGCGCAGGAGCTGCAGGAAGGCGGCCACGTCGGGATCGGCCGCGGCAGACCGGGCCGCCTCGATCACCCGCAGATGGCGGGGCGCCAGCTCGTCCAGCGGTACGGCGGCCGGAAGCTCCCCGGCACGGTCGTGCGGCAGCTGGATCCGCAGCCGGCCGGGTCCCGCGACGGCCAGCCAGGTCCCCGCGGGGTCGGTCCACAGCCCGCTGAGCCGCGTGGTGTCCTCCGGCAGCGCGGGCGGTTCCGCGTCCTCCAGGGTGACGGCGTCGTAGGCGCCGAGGGTGTGCGCTCCGCGGATGCCGTCCGGGGCCAGGTTCGCCAGCAGGAGGCCGCCCCAGTGGACGAGATGGGAGTCCTCGTGCACCCCCGCGAGGTCGCGCCGCGCATGGACCGCCGAGTCCGTCCAGGGATCGGTGTCGACCCTCAGGGCACCGCCCGCGTACAGCCCGGCGACGGTGCCCGCGTCCCTGAAGCACAACGCCTGCACCCCACGCGTACCCTCCTTCACCGCGGTGCGCCCACCGACGACGTCGTGGAACCGGACGAGGCCGAGCTTCGACACGGACTGGTACGCCAGCGTGGATCCGTCGGCGTTCACGGCGACGGTCCTGGCCGG
Source organism: Streptomyces sp. NPDC051940 (assembly GCF_040680895.1). NCBI lineage: Bacteria > Bacillati > Actinomycetota > Actinomycetes > Kitasatosporales > Streptomycetaceae > Streptomyces > Streptomyces sp. NPDC051940. Next base: position 100,871 of record NZ_JBFAXR010000006.1, read on the forward strand.
CAGCGGTGTGGTCGGATCGCTCCCCTCGTACGTCCTGCCGTACCACGAGTCCGCCGCGATCTCGCGGCGGGCGGTCTCGTTCCAGCGGCGGTCGTAGAAGGCGAGTTCGTCCCGTGCGACGTGGCGGCTGTTGAGCCGGCGGCTGACCGCCCGCAGGAGGAGCAGCGGGGCGTCGGCGCCGGGGAGAACCGTGACGGGCCAGATCTCGTCGACGACCTCGGAGTCCCCCATGGCGTAGACCGATCCGGTGTCCGCCCTCTTCTGCGGCACGGTGAGCCTGCCCACCCGGCGGCAGCTCAGGCTGAACAGCTTGATGTGCTGATCCGCCCCGAGGGCTATCCGCCGGCCGCTGTGGTGCACCCTCGTCCCCGCGTTCAGCTGGAACGAGTCGAGCGTCACCGAGGCCGGTTCGCCGCCGGACAGCGGGACGTGCGTCAGCGTCACCGGACAGGGCCCGCGCCCCGGACGGTCGGGCGGGGCGGTGAGGACCGCGACCCCCACGCCGTTCGGCGCGACCGACGCGGTCAACGGCACACCCGACAGCTCGACTTCCCGGCCCGCGCCGTCCATACGGCGGCGGGCACGGCGTACGGCACGGAGGTCGGCGCCGCGCAGCAGCCCGTACAGCGGATCGCCGTTCGGCCCTGCGGGCCCCTGGTGTACGGCGTCGACGGCCTCGGCCAGCGGCAGCCGCCGGGCGAGCGCGACGAGCCCGGCGACATCCCGCGACGCGCCGAGCTGCACGGCCAGGTGCCGGATCCCGGCGGCGGTCGGCACGGGCAGCGGGGCGCCCGACGCGAGCAGACGCAGCAGATCGCCGCGCCCGCCCTCGACGAGGGCCTCGCGCACCCGCCGCCGCCCGGCGCCGTCCGCGGCGGTGTAACCCGCCACCAGCAGGGTCCCGTCCGGGTCCCCCGCCTCGTACTGCTCGAACTGCCCGGTGAGCAGCGCGAACACCGCACGCCGCGCCGGGTCCGAGGGGAACGCGCCCGCGGCCACGCACGCCTCGGCCACGTCCGCTTCGCCCAGGGCCTCCTCGCAGAGCGCGTCGCGGAAGGCGGCCGGCGCGTCCCTGATCAGGCTGCGCGCGGCCTCGGCCACCGGATGGCCGTCGTCGCGCCGCGCGCACTCGAGCAGCTCCCGGCGGTGCTTCGGTTCCAGCGCGTCCGGGTGCCCGAGAGCGATCAGCGGCAGGCCGATGGTGTCGGCGTACCGCACACGGGTCCCGAACCGGGAGAGCACGGGCCACACCTTGTCGTCGGGCCGCTCCGACCACAGGAGCCACAGGTAGAAGCGGGCCGTGGCCCCCCACCAACGGGACCGGGCCCGCCACCGCAGCAGCCACCAGGCGGCGCCGCCACGCCACCCCGCGCGTCCGGTCTCACGCTCCCAGAGCACCCGGTGGAACAATCCGCTGGAACCGAGGAACACCCGCCCGCCTCCCCCGCCGACCGGAACTACCCCGTCATCGCCACCGGCTCACGCCCGCGCCGTACGACAGACCGCATCAACAGCGTATACAGCACCAGTGACGCGCCGAGGCCCACCGCCCACCCGTAGTCCGACAGCGGCTTCAGGAACGGGATCAGCCCGTCCTCCGGGAACGGCCCCTGCACGCCGGCGTCCGTGTGCGAGCCGCCCACGGCGAGCACCCCGCCGACCAGGAACGCCGCCAGCGCCCGCCAGTTCCAGCCGTTCGCGTACCAGTAGCGGCCGCCCGCGCGGTACAGGTCGGGGAGGTCGAGCACCGTGCGGCGCAGGATCCAGTAGTCGGCGATGAGGATGCCGGCGACCGTGCCGAGGAGCCCGCCGACCGTGCCGAGCCAGGTGAAGATGTAGACGTCTGGGGACTCGATCAGCTTCCACGGGAAGATGACGATGCCCACGACGCCGGTGATCAGCGCGCCCGTGCGGAAGTTGACGTACTTCGGCACCAGATGCGACAGGTCGTACGCCGGGGAGACGACGTTCGCCGCCAGGTTCACGGAGATCGTCGCGATCAGCACGGTGACCAGGGCGTAGAGCAGACCGATCTTGCTGTCCGCCTTCCCCGCCAGCTGCACCGGGTCCCAGACCGCCTCGCCGTACACGGCCTGCGAACCGGACGTCACCAGCACGGACAGCACCGCGAACAGCGTCATGGTGGTGGGCAGTCCGAGCGTCTGGCCCCAGACCTGGGCGCGCTGGCCGCGGCCGAAGCGGGTGAAGTCGGGGATGTTCAGCGAGAGCGTGGACCAGAAGCCGATCATGCCCATCAGGGCGGGGAAGAAGACCGGCCAGAAGTCGGCGCCCCAGCCCAGCTGGGACGGCTGGTCGAGGAGCGGGCCGAGACCGCCGGCCTTGTCGGCCATCCAGACCAGCAGCACGATCGCGCCGACGATCACGAAGGGCGCGGCCCAGTTCTCGAAGCGCCGCAGGGTCTGCATACCGCGGTAGATGATGGCTATCTGCAGCACCCAGAACAGCAGGAAGCACACCCACAGCGGCCACGGCTGGCCGCCGATCTTCTCGTACGAGGCCCAGTCGGCACCGAAGACGCCGCCGAGCAGGACGAAGATGCCCTGCCCGCCGATCCAGGTCTGGATCCCGAACCAGCCGCAGGCCACCGCGGCGCGGATCATCGCGGGCAGGTTGGCGCCGCGCAGCCCGAAGGACGCGCGGGCCAGCACCGGGAACGGGATACCGTACTTGGGCCCGGCGTGCCCGGTGAGCAGCATCGGCAGCAGGACGAGGACGTTGGCCAGGGCGATGGTGAACACCGCCTGGCGCCAGTCCATGCCGAGGGCCACCAGCCCGGAGGCCAGCGTCCAGGACGGGATGCAGTGGGCCATGCCGACCCACAGGGCCATGAAGTTGTACGTCCGCCAGGTGCGTTCGGCGGACGGGACGGGCCGCAGGTCGTCGTTGTAGAAGCGCTCGTCGGAGGGGATGGCGCCGGGAGCCAGTTCGACGCGGCCCTCCGCGTCGGTGATCTGGCCGCCGGCCGGGGGCGGGGCTGTCGCGGTCATACGTCGGTCCTCTTTCGCTTCAGCGGGCAGGGCTGGGGTCGGCCGCGGGCGGACGGGAGCCTGGCGGCCGGCCCCGGGGACGGTGGCCGTGCGGGTCGTCGAGCGAAGGACGTACTGGCTTCGGGCGGTTCTCAGGTGGTGCGCAGGGCCGGGATCACCTGGCTGCCGTACGCGTCGATGGTCTCCTCCTTCGTGTCGTGCATCGCGTACACGGCGAACTGGTCCACGCCCAGCTCGCGCAGGGCCTGCAGCTTCTCGATGTGCGCCTCCGCCGGCCCCAGCAGACAGAACCGGTCGACGATGTCGTCGGGCACGAAGTCCGTGGAGGGGTTCCCGGCGCGCCCGTGGTGCGAGTAGTCGTACCCGTGCCGCTCCTTGATGTACGCCGTCAGCGCCTCGGGGACGACCGCCGAGTGCTCGCCGTACCGGCCGACCAGGTCGGCGACGTGGTTGCCGACCATCCCGCCGAACCAGCGGCACTGCTCGCGCGCGTGGTCGAGGTCGTCGCCGACGTACGCCGGGGCCGCGACGCAGATCGTCAGCGAGGCGGGGTCGCGGCCGGCGGCAGCGGCGGCGTCGCGGACGGCCTTGACCATGTACTCGGTGAGGTACAGGTCGGCGAGCTGGAGGATGAACCCGTCGGCCTCACGGCCCGCCATCTCCAGCGCCTTGGGCCCGTACGCGGCCATCCAGACCGGCAGCCGGCCGTCCTTGACCCAGGGCAGCCGCAGCGGTGTGCCGTCGACCACGGCCTCCCGCCCCTCGGCGAGATCCCGGATCACCCGCATGGCCTCGCTCAGCCGGGCCAGCGTGTTGGGCCGGCGCCCGGCCACCCGCATGGCGGAGTCGCCGCGGCCGATGCCGCAGACGGTGCGGTTGCCGTACATCTCGTTGAGGGTGGCGAAGGCGGAGGCGGTGACCTCCCAGGCGCGGGTGCCCGGGTTGGTGACCATCGTGCCGACCTTGAGCTTGGTGGTGTGCTCCAGGATGCGGCTGTAGATGACGAACGGCTCCTGCCACAGAACGGTGGAGTCGAAGGTCCAGCCGTTGCTGAAGCCGTTGCGTTCGGCGCGGCGCATCAGGCCGACGACGGCCGATGCGGGCGGGTCGGTCTGCAGGACGAGTCCGAAGTCCACTCCGGTCTCCTTTGTTCGGTCCAGGTACGGGCGGATGCTGACGCGCGGCGCCGTGCCCGGCGCCCCGCGCGCACCCTGTGAACCGCCTCCGGCCGGTCGCGGTTGCGCCGCCGTTCGGGCGGTCCGATCGCGTCCGGCCGGAGACCCCCTCGCCTCGGTGCGCGGCGGTGGGGGTCGCTTGAAAGGGACAATCGTGGACTTGTTCGCGGGGGTTGGCAAGACGGTCTACACGGGTTGACCCGTAGTGAAGTCAAGGGAAAACACCGATGCGGGGGCGGGGTGCGGCCCCGGAACATGGGAGGTGGGGAGCCGAGGGGGGAAGATGAAGAAACTTCTGGAACTGATCGCCGCGCTGATCGTCGCGTTCTTCGGGCTGCAGGTGGCGAACAACCAGTTCGATCTGAACATCAACATGCCGCAGGTGGTCGGCGACGGCGGCGGCGATTCGTCGTCGGGCGGGGACAACTCGGGGACCGGCGAGCCGAACCCGGGCGGCACGGCCCCGTCGACGGGTCCGACGGACCCCGAGAAGGTCGAGACGTGGGGGCCGGCCGCGCTGAACTCCTGCGGCGAGGTGTCCAACGGCCAGCCGTGCCGGGTCCACGGCTCGGGCTTCAAGCCCGGCGAGGCGGTGGAGTTCACCGCGCCGGAGACGGGCCAGCAGCAGGGCGGCGAGACGGCGGACGACAACGGGGAGTTCGACCACGACTTCGCGGTCCTGTCGGCTCCGGGCCGGACGTACACGGTGCAGGCGAAGGGCACGGACTCGGGCCTGACGGCGACGGTGTCGTTCACGCTGACGGAGTAGCGGGGGCGGGGGCGGCGTCGAGCGCAGAGGCGATCTGCCGGGCCATGGCGGCGAGGACGGGACCGGACCGCCCCTTGGAGGCCAGGGTGGCGCTCTCGACGGCGAGGTCGACGATGCCGCGGAAGTCGTCGGCCAGGGCCGGATCCCGCTCCCGGAGCAGGGCCATGGCATCGGTCAGGCAGGGCAGCACCCGATCGGCGAGCTCGGCAACGGACTTGCCACGCAACCCGACGACCTTGGCCCGCTCGGCGAGCACGTGCCCGACGGGCCCGGTGGCACAGGCCAGGGCAATGGCCCCCCGACTGGCAACCTTGCCCGGCGCCCCGGCGGCATCGGCGGCGGCCAGCAGGGCGACGGCGCCGTACGCGGCGGTGCGCAGGGTGTCCTTGTCGTGGCTGGTGAGGGCGAGAGACATGGTCGCTGCTCCTTGGGTTCGTTCGCGGCCCCACTACTCGGCCGCGTCGCCTTCTCGGTGAGGCCAACCCTGCGCCCGTCCGGTTTTACGCCGACCTCAGGGCGGTTTCAGCGCGGGTGTCGCCAAGGGGCCGCACTGAAAGCAGACGGCCGCCGCCCGGCGATGTCAGTGGTCGGACACTCCTCGGCCAGGTCAGGCGCGCGCATGGCTGACTCCCTTCTGCTCGGGCAGGTCCCTGTTCGCAGCGTCCTCGCCGTCGTCGAAGCCGACCAGGTCGTCGACGTGGAAGGCCCGTGCGACGGGGACGTCGCTGCTGGAGTGCGCCACGATCGAGAACGCGATGCACACCGCGATCAGCGTGTAGGCGCTCTCCGCCTGCGGGATGCCGGACTGCAGCACCAGCAGCCCGTACACGACCGAGGCGAAGCCCTTCGGGCCGAACCAGGCCGCCGCCAGCTTCTCCCTCCGGTCGAACCGGGTCCGCCACAGCGACAGCAGCAGCGACGCGGGCCTGATCACCACGATCGCCAGCGCCACCGTTACATACCCGCCCGCCGACAGGTCCCCGAACAACTGCGGGGTCAGCAGCGCCCCGAACACCAGCAGCGCGGCGAACTTCGCCAGCTCCGCGAGCGACTCGCCCAGCGGCCCGAACGCCTCCGCCGCCCGCGGCGAGACCGAGGCCAGCACCGCGCCGGCGGAGAAGGCCGCCAGGTAGGGGTTGGCGTGGGTGAGGTGGCAGGCCGCGTACAGGATGATCCCGGTGGCCAGCGGCAGCAGCGGCTGCAGCTTGGGTTCCGCGCCCAGCAGCGGCAGTCGCACCAGCGCGGCCACCGCCAGTGGTAGCACGACGCCGAACGCCAGGCCGAGCGCCAGCTCCAGGATGATCCTCGTCGCGGACGCCTCGCCGTGCCCGGCGGCCGGCCCGGCCGCGGCGATCAGCAGCAGCACCACCGGCAGCGCCAGCCCGTCGTTGATGCCGCTCTCGACGTTCAGCAGCTGACGCAGCCGGGCCGGTACCTCCTTGCGGCCCACGATCGCCGAGGCGAACACCGGGTCCGTCGGTGCCAGCACCGCTCCCACCAGGAACGACGTCGTCCAGTCCAGCCGTACCAGATAGTGCGTGGCCACCGCCGTTCCCACGCACGCCAGCGGCATGCCGAGCCCCAGCGCCCGCGCCGGGTTGCGCCAGGCCCTCTTCAGCTCCGGGAAGGACACGTGCATGCCGTCGGTGAACAACACCGCGAACAGCGCCAGATCCGCGGTCACCGCGACGACCTCGCTGCGCGGCGTGATGTGGATCAGCCCGAGGAAGCCGTCGCTGACCAGCGCCCCGCCGACCAGGAACAGGAAGGAGGTGGACAGGATCGTGCGGGCGGCAAGCCCCGAGAGCAGCACCGCCACCAGCAGGGCGATCCCGAAGACACTGACGAGCACCATGACGACCGCCCCCGATCAGCGAAGAGAACAATCCCTCAACTCGCCGACCAGGCTTCCCGGCACACCGCCGGTGACCTTACTGGATCCTGACGCGATCCTTACAGAACCTGAACGGGCAATGTGGCGGGGCGCTGTCTGCCGACATCGTCCGCGATCCCGGCCGGGTCCGGCTGCCAGGCGGCACCATGACGTCGCGCCCACGGCTCCGTGCGGTCAGGGCGTGCCGCCGTGACCGTCGCCGCTCTGCGATCGATACGCCTGCTCGCGTTCGGCTTCCGTGCCGATCGGGTCCTCCACCACCAGAGGCTTGCCGTCGGCGGGGAGCCGGGTGTGGTGGTCGGTGCTGTAGAAGCGGACCTCGTGTCCGTCCGGGTCGTGCGTGCCGGGCAGGATCCAGCCGATGGTGGCGAAGTGGACGCCCGCGTGCTTCTCGCCGAGAGCCGCCAGCCGAGCGGCCAGGTCCTCGAGCTCCGCCTTGCCCGGAACGCCGATCGAGAAGTAGTCGAAGCCGCTCGCGCGTCGGGCGCGGTCGGGATCGAGAACGAATCCGATCATCGGCCCACCGTTCGGGTGGACCATGGAGATGCCGGTGGTCCGGCCGTCCTTGGTGAACTCGATCAGCGGCACGTAGCCGAGCCGGGATGCGTACCACGACCGCGAGCGTCCGATGTCGCCGACCGGCAGCTTGACATGGTGTACGCCGTCCAGCACTGGAGCATGGTCGGTGGCCATGAAGATGCCTCCCATTCATTGCAGTCTCACTGCATTGTTGCAGTTAAACTGCAATCCATGAGCGATCCTGTCAAGGGGCTCCGCGCTGCGCGGGTGGCCGAGACGAAGCAGCGCATCCTTGATTCCGCCCGCGAGCTGTTCGTGCGCGACGGCTACCACGCGACCACCCTCACCGCAGTCGCGGAGGGCGCCCAGCTCGCACCCCGGACCGTCTACGTTCGGTTCGGCACCAAGGCGGCGCTGCTGCGGAGCGTCGTCGATGCGGCCGTGGCAGGGGATACGGCGGAACAGGCCGTGCGCGACAGCGACTGGTACCGAGCAGCGTTGACCGCCGGCACCCTCGCCGACCGGATCACGGCGCTGGTCACGGGAACCACCGACCTGATGGAACGCGCCGCCGACCTGTTCGAAGTGGTCCTGCAGGCTCAGGCCGCCGAACCCGAGCTGGCGGACGCCTTCCAGGCCGGCCGCACCGCCACCCGCGAGCTGCTGCTCCAGTTCGTCCGGACCGCCCGAGCCGATGGCTTGCTCACCGAGCCAGCGGACCCCGAGTGGCAGGCAGAGACGGTGGCACTGGCGGGGCAGGCGGAGACCTACCTGCTGCTGCGCCGCACGACGAGGTGGACACCACAGCAGTACGGCCGCTGGCTGCACAGCACCCTGTCGGAGGTACTGCGGGAAGTGGCCGCCCCGTCAGGCGAGATGGAGCAGCCGTGCGTATGAGCAGGGCGTAAAGATTGCCGGGATCTGGCAATGAACGGGCGCATGCTCCCGTGCCACGATCGGCATCACAGCGCGCCGGGCGGCGACGCTGGGCCGCTGAACGGGGGTGGGCGATGGGCGCGTTCGTCGAGGCGGCGTTCGCCTTTCCTGCCGTGGTCTTCTCGTTCGCGCTCATCGTCGTCGTCGCCTACTGGCTGTTCGCCGCGATCTCCGGCGGGCTCGGCGAGGTGTTGGACGCCGAGGCGCCCGGCGACGTGGCCGCCGACGCCGGAGGGGACGCCGGCGGCTTTTTCGGTCTGACCGCGGCCCTCGGGCTCGGGGGGATCCCGTTGACGGTCGCCGTGTCGCTGGTGATCGCCGTGGCGTGGTTCGTGTCGCTCACGGCCGTCGTACTGATCGACGGGCTGGGGCTGGGCGGGCTGCTCGCCTGGATGGCGGGGGTGGCCGGGCTCGTGGCGGCCTCGGTGGCCGGATGGGGTGCGACCTGGCTGGTGGCCAGGCCGTTGCGCCGGCTGACCGGTTCGGCGCCCGCTGCCAGCCGCTTCGATTTCGTGGGCCTGGTCTGCACCGTACGCACCGGGGCCGTCGGCCCCGATTTCGGGCAGGCCGAGGTGACGGCGGGCGATGGATCGAGCGCCATCGTGCAGGTTCGCGCGGAGCCCGATACCGGGCTGGCCGCCGGTGCCAGCGCCCTGATCTTCGACTACGACGCCGAGGGCGAGTTCTTCCGCATCGCGCCCTTCGAGCTCTGACCGGTCCGTCCGGCTTCGGGGCGGGCACCGCGTGCGCGCGCGTGCTGCCGACTTCACGCTTCTCACGACAAGGAATCTCTCGATGGATGCCATCACCACGGGCATCGGCGTCCTGTTCGCCGTGCTCCTGCTCATCGCCATCGCGGTGCTGTTCATGCTCAGCCGCCTCTTCCGCAAGGTGCAGCAGGGCCATGCGCTGATCGTGTCGAAGATGCGGCGGGTGGATGTGACCTTCACCGGCACCGTGGTGCTGCCGGTGCTGCACAAGGCCGAGCTGATGGACATCTCGGTGAAGACGATGGAGATCACCCGGACCGGCAAGGAGGGGCTGATCTGCCGGGACAACATCCGCGCCGACATCCGGATCTCGTTCTTCGTACGGGTCAACAAGACCGTCGAGGACGTCATCAAGGTCGCCCAGGCCATCGGCACCCAGCGGGCCAGCGACCAGGACACGCTGCAGGAGCTGTTCAACGCGAAGTTCTCCGAGGGGCTCAAGACGGTCGGCAAGCAACTGGACTTCGCCGACCTGTACACCAAGCGGGACGAGTTCCGCGACCGGATCATCGCCGTCATCGGCACCGACCTCAACGGCTACAGCCTGGAGGACGCGGCGATCGACTTCCTGGAGCAGACGCCGCTGGTGCAGCTGGATGCGCAGAACATCCTGGACGCCCAGGGCATCCGTAAGATCACCGAGCTGACGGCCGCGGAGAACGTCCGTACCAACGAGCTCAAGCGCAACGAGGAGAAGGAGATCACCCGGCAGAACGTGGACGCCCGCGAGGCGGTGCTGGAGCTGGAGCGCCGGCAGGCCGACGCGGAGTCCAAGCAGGCCCGGGAGGTCAACACCGTGCGGGCGCGGGAGGAGGCCGAGACCGCCCGGGTGCAGGCGGAGGAGCGGCTGAAGTCCTCGACGGCGTACATCAGGACCGAGGAGCAGATCGGCGTCCAGGAGGAGAACCGCGAGCGGGAGGTCGCCGTGGCCCGGCTGAACCGGGACCGGGTGGTGGCGATCGAGAGCGAGCGGATCGAGAAGGACCGGGTGCTGGAGGTCATCGCCCGCGAACGGGAGACCGAGCTGCGCCGTATCGCCAAGGACAAGGAGCTGGAGGGCGAGCGCCGGGACATCGCGGACGTGATCCGGGAGCGGATCGCGGTGGAGAAGACCGTGGCGCAGCAGGAGGAGGAGATCAAGAAGCTGCGTACGGTCGAGGAGGCCGAGCGCGAGCGCCAGGCTCTGATCATCGCGGCGGAGGCGCAGGCCCAGGAGCGCCTCGTCAAGGACATCAAGGCGGCCGAGGCGGCCGAGGCGGCGGCGCGGCACTGGGCGGCCGAGGCGCTGACGAAGGCGGAGGCGCGGCGCAAGGCCGCGGACCTGGACGCGGCTGCCGCGATCCGGCTGGCAGAGGGCAAGCAGGCGGACGCGGCGGCGGCCGGGCTCGCCGAGGCGCACGTCAAGGAGCGCAGCGCGGAGGCGATCGCCAAGGTCGGCACGGCCGAGGCGGCCGTCGAGCGGGAGAAGGCCCTCGCCGCGGCCACCGGGCTGCGGGAGAAGATGCAGGCGGAGGCCGACGGGATCAAGGAGAAGGCCGCCGCGATGGCGGAGCTGGACGCCACCGGCCGGGAACACGAGGAGTACCGGCTGCGGCTCGCGGCGGAGAAGGACATCCGGCTGGCCGGCATCGACGTACACGCGAAGATCGCCGAGGCGCAGGCGACGGTGCTCGCCACCGGGCTGGAGAACGCCGACATCAACATCGTCGGCGGGGACAGCGTCTTCTTCGACAAGCTGGTCGGCGCCGTGTCCGCGGGCAGGGCGGTCGACGGGTTCGTGAACAACTCCGCGGCCGTGCAGGCCATGGCCGGTCCCTGGCTGGACGCACAGGACTCCACCTTCACCCGGGACCTGGCCGCGATGGCCTCCGGCCTGGGTGCGGGCGGGCTGCGCGATGTGACCCTCGCCGGCCTGCTGACCCGGCTCATCGCCGCGGGCGGCCCGAACACCCCTGCGCTGACCGAACTGCTGGAGGCGATCCGCGGCTCGGGCGCGGCCGAGCTGCCGCTGGCGGCGCTGGCCGGCCCCGCGGTGAACGGCATCCCGGCCCAGCACTGACCCACCCACGCGTGGGGGCGGAGTCCCCGTCCCGCCCCCACGCCGACCGCACCACCACCAAGGAGCTGAAGAGCGGTGACCACCGACACCGGAACCGGGCTGGAGGCCGGCACCTACGAGGTTCTGCGCGACCGCCTGCGCGCGGCCGCCCAAGACCTCGCCGAGCGTGCGACGGCCCTCAACGAGCAGCGCGTCGCCACCTTCGGCGGCACGGCGGCGCAACTGGTGGGCACCGAGCGGATCCGCACCGAGCACAACTGCGTCCCGCGCGACATCGTCGAGGCCGGCGGGCAGCTGCTGTTCGGCTACAACGTCTTCCTGGGCCTCAAGTCCGAGACCGAGGTCGGCGACGTCCTGTCCCTGGTCCGTCCCGAGCCGGCCGAGACCGACGAGGCGGAGTCGGTCCGCTTCACCCCCGGCCACCTGCCAGGCCTGCTCGACGACCCGGAGTTCGTACGGGACTTCGCCGAGCTGTACCGCTACTACAAGGACAGCCGGCTACTGCAGCTGCGCCGCCTCGGACCGCTGCTGCTGGCGGTCTTCCAGACCGGCGCGAAGCCGGCCGACATCCGGGTGCTGCGCTGGCGTATCACTCCGGACGGCGCGGTGAGCTACGTCGACAGCCGCGGTGAGCGCGACCATGTCTTCCCCGCCGCCCACGACTTCACCTGGGCCGTAGCCACCCGCGAGGACCACGTACCGGGGCGCCACCCGCACGTGAACATCCAGGACGCCGTGTTCGTGGAGTGCGTCGGCGGCACCCTGACGGTGAAGGTGGAGGACAACACCGAGACCGGCGAGGGCATCTACGGCGAGCCCGTCGACGAGCCCCTGCAGTCCCTCGCCGACGCCGAGATCGAGCACGCCCGCGTCGGCCCGCTGGTGCTGCTGCGCATCCTCCCCTACGGCGAGAGCGTCCGCCGCCACCTGGTCTTCAACACCCGCAGCCGCGAAGTCGTCCGCCTGGACGGCATCGGCCAGGCGTGCCGCCGCCTGCCGGACGACCAGGGCATCATCTTCCCCGGCGGCTACTACCTCACCGACGTGCCCGCCGGCCACGCCGCCAAGACCTTCGACACCGACACCGCGGACCTGGAGTACGAGCGCGCCGTCCGCTCACCCAACGGCGAGGACGTGCTGTACGTCTTCCACGCCCGCGCCGACGGCCGCACCCTGCTGCTGCCCTACAACGTCATCCGCAAAGAAGTCGCCACCCCCTGGCAGACCCACGGCTGGTCGCTCTTCGACGACGGCACACTGATCGTCTTCAGGGCAGTCGGTGACGAGCCCACCCGGGTGCACCCGATGCAGGTCTGGCGCACGCCGTTCTGCTCCGACGCCCACGCCGCCGCCCGCCCCGCCGGCACCGGGCCGCTCGCCCGCATCGGCAACGCCGACCTGGTGCGCGGCATCTCCGACTGCCTCTCCGTCGCCCGGACGGCCGACGAGATGGCACCCAGCGCCGCCGTGTTCGAGGCGATCACCGCTGCCGCCGTGCGGGTCGCGGACAGCTACCACTGGCTGGACCAGGAGCTGGGCGCGGGCGCCGGGGCGCTCGCCGAGCCGCTGGAGACCGTACGCTCCACCGCCGAACAGGTCATCGACGAGTTCGAGCGGGTCGAGCAGCTGCGCCGCCAGGCCGACGCCGCTCTCGGCGAGGCCGCCATGAGGGCCGCCACCCTGGTACGCCGGATCCGCGGCGAGCAGCCGCACACCGCCGACGGCTGGGTCCGCCAGATCGCCGAACTCCGCCACGCCCAAGGTCACCTGGAGACCCTGCGCGACATCCGCTACATCGACGCCCCGCGCATCGACGACCTCGTCGCCGCCCTGGACGACGACCTGGCCGCCGCCGGCCGCCGCGCGGTGGCCTTCCTCAGCGCAGCGCACGCCTTCGACGCCAGCCACGAGACCGTGGCGGCTCTCGCCGACGAGGCGGCGGCGCTGACGACCGTCGCCGAGACCGCACCGCTGGTGGCGCGCATCGCCGAGCAGGCCGACGCCCTCGGCGTCGTCACCGACGTCGTCGGCAGCCTGGAGCCGGCCGACGCCACCGTCCGCACCTCCATCCTGGCCAGCATCGGCGAGGTCCTGGGCGCCGTCAACCGGGTCCGCGCCATCCTCGACGCCCGGCGCCGCGAGCTGCTCCAGAGCGAGGGACTGGCGGCGTTCACCGCGGAGTTCGCCCTGCTCGGCCAAGCCACCACCGGCGCGCTCGCCGCGGCGACCACCCCGCAGGAGTGCGACGAGCAGCTGGGCCGGCTGCTGCTGCAGGTGGAGAACCTCGAGGCCCGCTTCGGCGCGTACGAGGACTTCGCCGAGCAGCTCGCCACCCGGCGCGAGGAGATCGACGAGGCCTTCTCCGCCCGCCGACAGCAGCAGCTCGACGACCGCGCCCGGCACGCCGACCGGCTCGCCGTCTCCGCCGAGCGGATCCTGGGCACCGTGCGCCGCCGCACCGGCACCCTCACCACTGTCGACGACATCAACACCTTCTTCGCATCCGACGCCCTGGTGGCCAAGGTCCGCGCCACCGCCGAGGAGCTGCGCACACTGGACGACGCGGTGCGCGCCGACGAACTCGACGGTCGTCTCAAGGCCGCCCGCCACGAGGCGGCCCGCGCGCTGCGCGACCGTACCGAGCTGTACGACACGGGCGGCACCCTGCGCCTGGGCCGGCACCGCTTCACCATCAACACCCAGCCCGTCGAACTCACCCTCGTCCCGCACGGCGACACCCTGTCCTTCGCCATCACCGCCACCGACTACCGCACCGCGATCCGCGACGCCGGCTTCGCCGACACCCGCCGCTTCTGGGACCAGCCGCTGGTCTCGGAGTCGCCTCAGGTCTACCGCGCCGAGTACCTGGCCGCCCGCATGCTCGCGACCACCGGCGAGGACGCGCTGACCGCCGCGGCACGGCAGGACGGCGGCCTGCTCGCGCTGGCCCGCGAGGCAGCCCAGCAGGCGTACGACGAGGGCTACGACCGGGGCGTCCACGACCACGACGCCGCGGCGCTGCTCAGCGCGCTGCTGCGGCTGCGCGCCCAGGCGGGTCTGCTGCGCTTCACCCCGCAGGTACGCTCCGCCGCCCAGCTGTTCTGGGCGCACGGCACGGACGAGGCGCAGCGCACGGCCTGGACGACGCGGGCCCAGTCGCTGGCCCGGATGCGCGCGGTGTTCGGCAGGAGCGGTGCGTTGGACGAGCTCGCGGAGGAACTGGCTCTTCACGCAGCGGCGTTCGCGTCCCGTATCGGGCTGACCACGGCCGGCCCCGCGGTGGGCGCCTATCTGGTGGAGGAACTGGCCGCCGGCCGACCGCGTTTCGTCACGAGCCCCGGCGCCCGCGCCCTGCTCGCCGGGTTCCGCGACCGGCTCGGCGGGCCTGCCGCGGTCAAGGAGTACACAGCCGACCTGGACACCCTCGGCGAGGACCTGGCCGCCCGGCACCAGCTGGCCACCGCCTGGCTGGGCGCGTACACCGCGACCACCGGCCAGGCGCAGGCGGCCGAACTGCCCGAGGCCGTGGCCATGGAACTCACCGCGGACGCACTGCCCCGACGGGACGTCGAGGGGCCGGTGACCACGACCGTCGACGGCCTGCTGGGCGCCCACCCGCGCCTGCACGCCGGCCGCCTCCCGCTGCGCCTGGACGAATTCCTCGCCCGCACCGCCGAGTTCGCCACGGTCCGCGTGCCCGCATACCGCACCTACACAGCCCGCCGTACCGCGCTGATCACCACCGAACGTGCCCGACTGGGCCTGGACACCTACCGCCCGCAGGTCATGCCGGCCTTCGTCCGCAACCGCCTCCTCGACCAGGTCTATCTCCCCCTCATCGGTGACAACCTCGCCAAACAGCTCGGCGCCGACGGCGAAGCCCGACGCACCGACAGCCAGGGCCTGCTGCTCCTGCTCTCCCCGCCCGGCTACGGCAAGACGACCCTGATGGAATACCTGGCCGCCCGCCTCGGCCTGCTCTTCGTCAAGATCGACGGCCCCGCACTGGGCCACCGTACGACCTCACTCGACCCGGCGGCAGCGCCCGACGCCACCGCCCGCCGCGAGGTGGAGAAGATCAACTTCGCGCTGGCGCTGGGCACCAACACCCTGCTCCACCTGGACGACATCCAGCACGCCTCGCCCGAACTGCTGCAGAAGTTCATCCCGCTGTGCGACGCCCAGCGGCGGATGGAAGGGGTGTGGGACAGCGAGCCGCGCACCTTCGACCTGCGCGGCAAGCGGTTCGCGGTGAGCATGGCGGGCAACCCCTTCACCGAATCCGGCGCCCGCTTCCGCATCCCCGACATGCTGGCCAACCGGGCCGATGTGTGGAACCTCGGCGACGTCCTGTCCGGCAAGGAGGACCTGTTCGCCCTCAGCCACATCGAGAACGCCCTCACCAGCAACCCGGTCCTGGCCCCGCTCGCCGCACGCGAGCGGGACGACATCGACCTGCTGGCACGGATCGCCGCGGGCGACGCCACAGCGACGACGGACCGCCTGGCCCACCCCTACACCCCCGCCGAGCTGGAGCAGATCCTCTCCGTCCTGCGCAAACTGCTCCAGGTCCGCGGCACCGTACTGAGGGTCAACGCCGCCTACATCGCCTCCGCCGCCCAGTCCGCGGAGTCCCGTACGGAGCCGCCCTTCCTGCTGCAGGGCTCGTACCGCAACACCAACAAGCTCGCAGAGCGCATCCTGCCGGTGATGACCGACGCCGAGGTGGAGGCCCTGATCGACGACCACTATCTGGGCGAGGCCCAGACCCTGACCACCGGCGCAGAGGCGAACCTACTCAAGCTCGCCGAACTGCGCGGCCGGCTGACAACGACGCAGGCGGAGCGGTGGAACGCGGTGAAAGCGGCGTATGCGGGCGCGCGGATATGGTCATGACGGAGAGGGGCGGCGCACCGGACAGCGCCTCAGCCGGCTGGTACGGGCGGATGCGTCAACGCGCCCAGAGGTGCCCGGCACGCGCGTTCGTGCCGCGACGTGGGACCGTCCAGGTCAGCTGGGAGTGACGACCAAACGGTGACGGTTGACTTCGCCGGCGTGCCGGGCAACATCACGGCCATCGTGTTCATCGGAACACGTGTGTGTCCCGTGCGCCGCGCTCCGCCCTGGCGCGGCTTGCGCTTGACGATGAGCGAGCGCAGCCGCTTCAGGCAGGCCCTGGGGTCCACCTGGGTCAAGACCGGCTCGGCGAACTCCTCCCGGCTGCTCTGGAGGGTGATCAAGCAGGGGTGGACGTCACGGCCGGTCGCGCGGTCGCACGGAGGCGTAGAGGTCCTTGCGGTCCTTGTCCAGGCGTGGCACCGGGGTGAGCTCGTCGCGGGTCTTCACGTATCGGTACGCACGAGCCGCGGGCACCACCTCCTCCAGCGGAAGGTCGATCTCCACCAACAGGTCGCCGGTATCGGCCTGGTAGGAGACCCGGTGGGCCTTGGGAAAGCCGTGCGGATATTTCGAGGCCGCCAGGGCCTGGTCGATGAACCACTCGACGGCTTCGACGTCCCGCTCGCGGTAGTAGCCGGCACGCCTCCGCTCGATGCCGGCGTTCCACTCCGCGACTCGCGCCGCTTCGCGCTGGTTGCGTTCCTCGTGCCGGGCCAGAGCCTCATCGGCGCTCTGGGTGCGCTCCGTCTCGGCCCGCGCGTGGTCCTGCCAGCGCGGCTGCGGGCTGGGCTTGCTCCGCCGCTTGGACGGGGCGAACGCTGGGGCGTGAACTCCTGCTTCAGCTGGCCGAAGGTCAGCGCACTGCCGTCCCGGGCCGCCTCGTAGGCGACCTTGTCCTCACGCGCCTTGCGTCTGGCCTCAGCCTCGGCGGCCCTGCGCTCCTTCTCCTGCTCCCGTGCCTGCCGCGCCAGTTCCCTGGCGTAGGGATCACTCCCGCCCGCCCCGTATCCACCTGCCACTGTGCTGCGCGCGGGACGGCACACCTGGAGCAGCCGCCCACTGGCAAGGGATTCCGCCACGCCTTCTCGCTGACCAGATCGGGGCGTGTCTGGATCGTGGGTCTTCCAAGATTCTCGTCGGCGGCCCAGGACGACCCGCTGCCCTAGCCGAGGTACTGGCTCACACCCCGCGGCAGGTACACCCCGTGGCCGGCGCGGCCGACGTACTTGCGCTGGTCGATGACCGGTTCACCGCGGGAGAGGACTGTTTCCACCTGGCCGGTGGTCTGCTTGCCCTCGTAGGCCGAGTAGTCGACGTTCATGTGGTGGGTGTCCGCTGACATGGTCTGCTCGGCGGCCGGGTCGTAGATCACCACGTCCGCGTCCGCACCCGGGGCGATCGTGCCCTTCTTGCCGTACAGGCCGAACATCCGGGCCGGCGTGGCGCACGCGATCTCGATCCAGCGCCGGCGGGTGATGTGGCCGTCCCGGACCGCCTGGTGGAGGAGGTCCATGCGGTTCTCCACCCCGGGGAGGCCGTTGGGGATCTTCGAGAAGTCGCCGCGGCCCAACTCCGTCTGGCCGACGAAGCAGAACGGGCAGTGGTCGGTGGAGACCACTTGGAGGTCGTTGGTGCGCAGGCCCTGCCACAGCGCCGCCTGGTGTTCGCGCGGGCGCACACACCGAGCGACATCAGCGACCAAATTCCAAATTGTTCTCGGCGTACCCAGGGGTGTTCTACAGCGACGCTTGCGAGCCGGGCGTCGAACGAGCCCGTGATCTTGAAGTCCGGGAGGCAGTAGAGCGGCGGGACCGGGCAACGCTCACTGTCGCGACGTCCGTAGTCGCCGGCCGGGGTTTCGAAGACGTGCATGTGGTAGTTCGCCCAGCCCATCGCGGTCTGGATCACCACGTGCAGGCGGTCGAGGGTGAGGTCGACCGGCCTCGCACCGCCGGCCGGACGCCGGCCTGACAGCGCCGTTCCGTTCAGGCAAGGGGACGTCCCCCTCGCATGGCTGTCAGCGTCGGACGTCGATGCGCGTCCGTCACCCTGACGGCCCAGCTTGTCGCGCCGCCGCGGGCGGGCCGGCCGAGGATGGAACGGTCCGGTGCGGGCGAACCCGACCCCTGGTGCGCCCCATCTCTCTCCCCCCCCACGCGGAGGCGCAAGGTGGCGACTGACAGGGCACTGCCCGACTTCGACGACCGTACCGACTTCGAGGACGCCGACCGCGGGTTCCTGGGCGCGCTCGTGCCCGGGGTGGTGAAGGCGGCCGACGGCCGGGTCGTGTTCGACAACGACGCCTACGGGTTCCTGAAAGACGAGTGTCCCGAGACCGCCCACCCGAGTCTGTGGCGGCAGGGGCAGTTGTGCGCACGCCAGGGCCTGTTCGAGGTCACCGAGGGTGTCTACCAGGTCCGCGGCCTCGACATCTCCAACATGACGCTCGTCGAGGGCGAGCGCGGGGTGATCGTGATCGACCCGCTGATCTCGGCCGAGACCGCCGCGGCGGCCTTCGCTCTCTACCAGGAGCACCGGGGCGAGCGTCCGGTCACCGGCGTGATCTACACCCACTCGCACGGCGACCACTTCGGCGGCGTGCGCGGCGTCGTCCCGCACGGCGCGGAGAAGGGTGTACCGATCCTCGCGCCGGCCGGGTTCATGGAGCACGCCGTCAGCGAGAACGTGTACGCCGGCAACGCGATGGCCCGCAGAGGGCTGTTCATGTACGGGGTCCAGCTGCCGAAGGCGCCCGACGGGCAGATCGGCGTGGGCCTGGGGCAGGCCACCTCGTCGGGCACCATCGGCCTGATCCCCCCGACCGTCGACATCACCCGCACCGGGCAGGAGGAGACCGTCGACGGGGTGCGCATCGTCTTCCAGCTCACCCCGGGCACCGAGGCGCCGGCGGAGATGAACTTCGTCTTCCCGGACCGGCGGGCCCTGTGCCTGGCGGAGAACGCCACGCACAACATGCACAACGTGCTCACCCTGCGCGGCGCCGTCGTGCGCGACTCCCGGATCTGGGCGCACTACCTGGACGAGGCGATCGAGTACTTCCACGGGCAGTACGACGTCGCCTTCGCCTCCCACCACTGGCCGACCTGGGGCCACGACAACGTCGTCGGGTTCCTGACCGTCCAGCGCGACCTGTACGCGTACATGCACGACCAGACCCTGCGGCTGATGAACCAGGGCCTGACGGGCGCGGAGATCGCCGAGGAGATCCAGCTGCCGCCGGGTGTGGCGAAGTCCTGGCACGCGCGCGGCTACTACGGCTCGCTCAGCCACAACACCAAGGCGATCTACCAGCGCTACCTCGGCTGGTACGACGGCAACCCGGCGCACCTGTGGGAGCACCCGCCGGCGGAGCAGGCACGCCGCTACGTCGACGTGTGCGGCGGCCCCGACGAGGCCGTCGCCAAGGCGGGCAGGTACGCGGATGACGGCGACCTGCGTTTCGCGGCGACCCTGCTGAACCATGTGGTGTTCGCCGACCCGGACAACAGCGAGGCCAGGAACCGGCTCGCCGCCGTGTACGAGAAGCTGGGGCACGGGAGCGAGAACGCCACCTGGCGCAACGAGTACCTCACCGGGGCGCTGGAGCTGCGACAGGGCGAGATCCCGGGCGGCGTGGACCTGGCGAACCCCGAGATGGCGATGGCCCTGACCGTGCCGATGCTCATCGACACCGTCGCCATCGCCATCGACGGCCCCCGTGCCTGGGACGACGAGCTGACCATCGACCTCGTGCTGACCGACTCGGACGAGCGACACCGCCTGACCCTGCACAACGGCGCGCTGACGCACCGGGCCGTCGACTCACCGCGCACCCCTGCGGGCCTCACCCTCACCCTGGCCAAGCCCCAGTTGCTCGCCCTGCTCGCCGGCAAGGGCATCGAGGAACTCGGCATCACGGCGGAGGGGGACGCGACGCTGTTGGCCCGCCTGCTCGGCTACACCGCCAAACCGGACCCCACCTTCCCGGTCGTCACCCCCTGAGCCGGTGCCGCCCGCACCGCGGAGCGCACCCCCCCGCCGCCGGGCGCACGCGCCGCAGCCGCCGGCGGGCGGTGCGGTTGTCCCCGCCATCCCGCCTCACCGGAGGCGGAGGCCGTCAAGCCAGGAGGTCCCATGGGAGACGCGATCGGCCAGATGCTGGCCTCCGCGGTCGGTATCGCCATCAGTCCCGTCCCGTTGATCGCGATGGTGCTGATGCTCGCCACGCCCCGCGGCCGTGTCAACGGCACCGCCTTCACCCTGAGCTGGGTGGCTTCGCTGGCCGCGGTCGTGACCGTCGTGGTCCTCGCGGGATCCGGCGCGGACGCCTCGGGTGACGACGGTCCGGCGACCTGGACGCTGTGGCTGAAGCTCGCGCTGGGCGCGCTGTTCGTCCTGCTGGGCGCCAAGCAGTGGAAGGACCGGCCACGGGAGGGGCACGAGGCGCAGACACCCGGCTGGATGAAGGCGATCGACAAGTTCACGCCGGGCAAGGCCGCAGGACTCGCCGCCCTGCTCGCGATCGCCAACCCGAAGAACCTCGTCCTGGCGATCGGCGGCGCGGTCTCCATCGCCGGCAGCAGTGCCTCGGCCGGCGGCAAGACCGTCGCGGCGGTGCTCATGGTGCTGATCGGCTCCCTGTGCACGCTGGCGCCTCTGCTCGTCTACCTGCTGGGCGGCGCCAAGTCGGCCCGGGTCCTCGACGGCTGGAAGGGGTGGATGAGCCGCCACAACTCGGCGATCATGACGACGCTGCTGCTGGTCCTCGGCGCCAAGTACGTCGGCGACGCGGTCAGCGGGCTCGCGGGCTGACCATGGACGACCCGGCGGCGGCGCCCAAGGAGCCGGCGGGCTCCGGACCGCGCCGCGGGTGGGCCGCACGGTGGGCCGCACGGTGGGCCGGACGATGGGGCAGACCCACAGCCGCGGACGCCGGTTCGGGCTTCGTGACGGGGCTGTTCTCGATCCCGGAGGGCATGGCGTACGCCTCCATCGCGGGCTTCAACCCGGTCGCCGGCCTGTACGCGGGTGTGGTGCCCGCCGTCGTGGGCTCGCTCACCGCCCGCACCGTGCTCATGGTCACCACCTTGACCAGCGCCATCGCCCTCACCTCGCAGAGTGTGATCAAGGACGCCGGGCTCGATCCGAAGGACCCCGGCAACATCGCGACGCTGACCGTACTCACGGGGCTCGTCATGCTGCTGATGGGCGTACTGAAGCTCGGCGTGGTGATGAGCTTCGTCTCCAACGCCGTGATGACGGGCTTCTCCACCGGCATCGCGCTGCAGATCGTCACCGGCGTACTGAAGGACGCCACCGGCTACCAACCGCACGGCGACAACCGCCTCTACCAGCTCGGCGACTGGCTCGTGCACGTGGCGGACTGGCAGGTGGCGGCCACGCTCGTGGCGGCGGGCACGATCGCCGTGTGGGCGCTGACCCGCCTGGTCCGCCGGCTGCGCCCGGTCGCGCTGCTGGTGGCCATGGTCGTGGCGAGTGTCGCGGTGGCGGTGACCGGTACGGACGTCGAGCTCGTACGGGACATCGCCGACATTCCCGCCGCGCTCCCCGGATTCTCCGCGCCGGACCTGTCGGCCGTGGGGCACCTGCTGGGCGGCTCGTTCGCCGTCGCACTGGTGGGACTGGCCCAGGCGGCGAGCATCGGCCCTTCCATGCCCAACCCGGACGGCTCGCGCACGTCCGTCAACGGGGACTTCACAGCGCAGGGGCTGGCCAATGCGGCCGGCGGCCTGTTCAGCTCGCTGCCGTCCGGCGGATCGCTGTCCCGTACCGGGGTGGCCGTGTCGGCCGGTGCGCGCACCCGCTGGGCGGGGGTGTTCTCGGGTGTGTTCCTCGCCCTGGTGGTCCTGGTGTGCGCCCCGCTGGCCGACCGGATCCCGATGGCGGTCATCGGCGGGCTGATCCTGGTGGTGGGCGGCGAGCTGATCCTGGGCAAGGTCGCCGACATCCGGCTCGTGCTGCGGACCTCGGCACTGTCCTCCGTCTCCATGATCCTCACGTTCCTCGCCACCACCCAGTTGCCGCTGCAGCAGGCCATCGTGCTGGGCGCGGTCCTGTCGCTGCTCCTGTACTGCGTGCAGGCTGCCCGCCAGGCTCGCCTGTACGCACTCACCAGGGACGCTCAGGGCGGCTGGCAGCTGACGAGACCCCCCGCCCGGCTGCCGGCCCGCGCCGCGACCGTCCTCTACTACGACGGCGTGAGCTTCTTCGCCGAACTCCCCCACATCGAGAAGGGTCTGCCGCGCAGCGACGACTCGCCGGGCGCGGTGCTGATCCTCGCGATGCGCGGCGTTCCCGACGTCCCGTCGTCCACGGTCGTCAAACTGCTGCACCGGCGGGTGGCGGAGATCGGCCGGCAGGGCGGCCGGGTCGTCATCGCCGGCGCCCAGCCGGCGCTCGTCCACGCCCTGGAGGCCGCCGGTCTCGACCGCGAACTCGGGCCCGGAGGAATCATCCCGGCCGAAGGCGCGCTCCTGGCGCCGGTCGAGCGGGCGCTGGCCGACGCCCAGGCCTGGCTCGCCCGGCAACCGCCCGCACCCGACGCCGCGCCCCGAGATCGGTGATCCGGCACGCCCCGCGGCGAACGCCTCCGCGTACACGCCGCGCCAGGTTGACGCCGTCCCCCAGGGCGAAGCCCAGGCTCCGGATGAACGCCTCCGGCACCCCGTCGAGCAGGGCGCCCAGGAACATCGCCGCTCCGGAACCGCCGGCGGAGGCATCTGCGATGCGCTGGCGGTCGGCTCCCTCGGGCTGCGCGGCCTGACCGTCCTGGCGAGCGGAGACGCCGTCGAGGGCGGTCAGGAGCTCGGGCAGCTGATCACCCAGGTCGTCGTGATCGCCCTCGGCCTCCTGGTCGGCTCGGCGCTCGAGCCACCGCGCCTGTGGCTGGAGTCGGACGCGGAGCCCGAACCGGCGAAGGGGCCGACGATCGTGTGACGCCGCATTCCGGTGCGCAGCCGCGTACCGGAATGCAAGCGTCCGGGACGCGTGTGAGACTGCACGAGGGGATGCTCTCCCGCAGAGAGGCAGGCCATGAGCCAGCAGCAGCGCCGACAGGGTCGCGACTTGGCCCACGTGCCATCGGACCACTCGTTCTTCTCCGACGCTGACCGACAGGCCCTGCTGGACGAGCAGTACTTCCAGCGGGCTGTGCAGTCGTACATGGCGGCACTGCCGGCGGTGAACATGCTGGCGATGAAGCGCGGCTCCGAGGCCGAGTGGGGCGCGGGCAACCACGTCCTGCCGGTCTGGAAGAGCCGCATGGACGCGACGTGCAAGGTCACCACGCCCAACGCGGACGTGATCTACGCGATGAGCTACCTCGATCTGCGCGACGGCCCCGTGGTGGTCAACGCCCCTCCCGGCATCCTCGGCATGTTGACCGACTTCTGGCAGCGTCCGCTGACCGATGTCGGCTTCGTCGGCCCGGACCGCGGCCAGGGCGGCCGCTACCTGGTCGTCCCCCGGCACTACGACGGCCCGCCGCTGCCGACCGGGTACTTCACCGTCGAGTGCCGCACCCACGACGTGTTCCTCTTCTGGCGCGCGTTCCTCACCAAGACCGACGCCGCGCCCAGTACGGCCGAGGGAGTGGCCGCGATCGAGCAGACGGTCGTCTACCCGCTCCGGTCCAACCCGCCCTGGCGGCCCATGGAGTTCCCGGACGCCTCCGGCGTCGCCGTGAACATGCTCTACCCCCGCGACGCGAGCTTCTTCGAGATGCTCGACGGCTTCGTCCAGGACCAGCCGGTGGACGCCATCGACCCGTTCGTACGGGGGATGTTCGCCTCGATCGGCATCATCAAGGGCCAGCCCTTCGCCGGCCGCAAGGACATCCTCGACGACGCCGCGGCCGCGGCGCCCAAGATGCTGCTCGCCATCGCGACGACTCCCGACGGCATCCCCAACCGCCAGTACTACACCGGCGCGAACGCCCGCCGGTGGTTCAACGCCCTGCCGGACATCGACGAGAACTTCGTCACCAGTTCCTACCAGCACCTCGACGCCCAGGGCATGTACTTCATGAGCGCCTACTCGATGGCGTCGGCCATGGTGGCGAGCGTGGTCGGCGGCGGAGCCAAGTACCCCTCCACCTACTGGGACGGCGACGGCGACCCGCTGCTGGGCGACCGCACCTACCACCTGCACCTGCCGCCGGACGTGCCGGCGCGGCTGTTCTGGGCGCTGACCCTGTACAGCCCCGAGGACGGCACGATGCTGGAGACCGGGCAGCCCTTCCCGTCCATCAACTCCCTGGACGCCCGCGTACAGGCGAAACGACGACAACTCCTTCGACCTGTACCTCGGTCCCGCATGCCCCGAAGGCGTTCCCGCGTCCAACTGGATCCAGACCGACCCCGAGGACGGCTTCGTCGCCTCCCTGCGGCTGTACGGGCCCACCGCCCCGTTCTTCGACCAGACCTGGATCCCTGACGACATCGTCAAGTACGCCTGATCCCCGCTCCGCACCCACCTGGAGGTCCGCTTGAAGGCCGACGCCCCGGCCCCGTTCACCGCCGACGACTACCGGGCCCGCATGGAGCACGCCGCGACCACCGCGTCCGACGCCGGGCTCGCCGGGCTGCTCGTCGGACCCGGTCCGGACCTGGTGTGGCTCACCGGCTACCAGCCCACCGCCATGACCGAGCGCCTCACACTGCTGCGGCTCGCACCGGGAGAGGACCCCGTTCTCGTCGTACCGAAGCTGGAGGCACCCGACGCCGAGCAGGCGCCCGGCGCCGGCGCGCTGACCCTGCGCGACTGGACGGACGGCCAGGACCCGTACGGCACCACGGCACCGCTGCTCGACAAGGCCGGCCGGTACGCCATCAGCGACAGCACCTGGGCGATGCACCTGCTCGGCCTGCAGGAGCAGCTGCCCGACAGCTCCTACACGGCCGTCACCAAGGCACTGCCCATGCTGCGCGCCGTCAAGGACGCGGCGGAGCTCGAACGCGTGGCGGCGGCCGGCGCCGCGGCCGACGCGGCGTACGAGGAGATCAAGAAGGTCACGTTCGCCGGCCGCAAGGAGACCGACGTCGCCGCCGACCTGGCGGACCTGCTGCGCCGGTTCGGGCACGAGCAGGTGGACTTCACGGTCGTCGGCTCCGGCCCCAACGGCGCCAACCCGCACCACGAGGCCGGTGACCGCGTCATCGGGCACGGCGACATGGTGGTCCTCGACTTCGGCGGCCTCATGCACGGCTACGGCTCCGACACCACGCGCACGGTGCACGTCGGGGAGCCGACGGACGAGGAGCGGCGGGTCCACGACATCGTGCGCGAGGCGCAGCAGGCGGGCTTCGAGGCCGTCCGCCCGGGTGTCGCATGCCAGGACATCGACCGGGCGGCACGGGCGCACATCACCGACGCCGGGTACGGCGAGTACTTCATCCACCGCACCGGCCACGGCATCGGGACGACCACCCACGAGCCCCCGTACATGATCGAGGGCGAGGAGCAGCCCCTCGTCCCCGGCATGTGCTTCTCCATCGAACCCGGCATCTACCTGCCGGGCCGCTTCGGCGTACGCATCGAGGACATCGTGACCGTCACCGCCGACGGCGGACAGCGCCTGAACGGCACCGACCACGCGATGGCGATCGTGGGCTGAGGCAGCCCGCTCCCGGCGGCTGGTCCGCGCCTCCGGCCGGATCCGGATCGATCCGCACGTCGCTTCACGACGGGATCCTCCGTGGAGCGTGTCGGGAGAGCGAATGCCCGATTAGCGTCATTATGGGGGAATTGCTTAGTAGCGTTCGTATGCTTCGAGGACGGGAGTGCGAGATGGCTGAGCCGAAGAAGGCGACACCCTTCACCGCTGAGATCAACAAGGCTGCCGCAGCCCGGTACGCCATGGAGGACAGGGCCGACTTCGCGGACATCGACCGCGGCCTCATCACCCGTCTGCCGGACAAGATGCACAACAAGGACGGCGACCTCATCCGCGACGGCGAGCTGCTCGCGTACATCACTGACGAGACACCCTGCCCCGACTCGGTCAACCCGAGTCTGTGGCGGCAGTCGCAGCTGATCAAACGCGAGGGCCTGTACCAGGTCGTGGACGGCCTGTACCAGATCCGCATCACCATGACCCTCACCATCGTGGACGCCCCCGACGGCCTGGTCATCATCGACACCGGGGACAACGTCGACCTCGCCGCGGCGTCCATGGAGCTGTTCCGCAAGGAGACCGGCAACACCAAGCCGGTGGTCGCCGTCATCTACACGCACACGCACTTCGACCACTACGGCGGCGTCAAGGGCGTCGTCGACGAGGCGGACGTCGCCTCCGGGAAGATCCCCATCGTCGCGCCGGGCACGATCGAGTCGTTCAACAAGCACGCGATCGGCGAGAACGTCATCACCGGCAACGCGATGTCGCGCCGCATGGGCTACACGTTCGGCCTCCTGCTCCCGCGCTGCGACTGCGGCATCGTCACGGCCGGCCTCGGCGCCGGCGACAGCGCCATGCACCCGAACTTCAGCTACATCGCGCCCACCGACCCGGTCACGAGGACCGGTGAGAAGCGGACGCTGGGCGGCTGGGATTTCGAGTTCCTCTACGCCCCGGACACCGAGGCGCCCGAGGAGATGCACATCTGGATCCCCGCGATCAAGGCGCTTACCTGCGCGGAGAACGCCAACCACGCGATGCACAACATCCAGACCATCCGCGGCGCCCGGACCCGTGACGCGCGGAACTTCGCCCGCTACCTCGACGAGACGCTGGTGCGGTGGGGTGACCAGGCGGAGGTGCACTTCGGGCCGCACACCTGGCCGGTGTGGGGCAACGAGAACGTGGTGACGTTCCTTGAGTCGCAGCGCGACATGTACAAGTACATCCACGACCAGTCCCTGCGCCACGCCAACCAGGGCCTGACCCCGCTGGAGGCCGCCGAGATCGTCGAACTCCCCGACGCCATCGGCAGGAAGTGGTACAACCGCTACTACCACGGCGGACTGCACCACAACGTCCGCGCCGTCTTCCACAAGGAGCTCGGCTTCTGGGACGGCGACCCCGCCACGATCCTGCCGCTCCTGCCCGACGACAACGCCAAGCGCCATGTCAGGCTCATCGGGCGGGACAAGATCCTCGCCGAGGGCCGCCAGGCCGTCGAGTCGGGCGACTACCGGTGGGCGATCCAGGTCCTGCACCACCTCGTCTTCGCCGACCCGGACGACACCGAGGCGCGCGACCTCCAGGCCGACGCCTACGAGCAGCTCGGCTACCAGCAGGAAGTCCCGCAGTACCGGGGCATCTTCCTCGGTGCCGCCAAGGAACTGCGCGAGGGGGTCAGCGGTGAGGGACAGCTCAACACCGACAGCCTCGACACCATCCTGGCCATGCCGGTCGACCTGCTCTTCGACTTCGCCGGCGTCCACCTCGACGGCCCTGCCGCCGCCGGCGTCGACCTGCGGATCAACTTCACCTTCACCGGACCGGCCGGTGAGCAGCCCTGGACCATGTGGATCCGCAACGGCGTCCTCAACGCCCGCCCCGGCCACGCCGACGGCGCCCAGCTCAGCGTCACGGGCCCCAAGCCGGCCCTGGCCGCCCTGCTCCTCAAGCCCGCCGACGCGGCCGCCACCATCGACCGCTACTCGCTGACCACCGAGGGCGACACGGGCGCGCTCGCGACCCTCGCCAAGGTCACCGACACCTTCGACCCCCACTTCAACCTGGTCACCCCCTGACCCCGCCGGGCTCCTCGGGGTGGCGCCGCACCGAGGAGCCCTGCCGGGCGGCTCCGCCCGGGCACGCCCGGACGGCAGGCCGGGATCCTCGTGGACGGCTCCGCCCGGGCACTCTGGCTACAGGCCGAGGTCCTTGGCGATGATGGTCTTCATGACCTCGGAGGTGCCGCCGTAGATGCGCGAGACGCGGGTGTCCGCGTAGAGGCGCGCGATGGGGTATTCGAGGATGTAGCCGTAGCCGCCGTGCAGCTGCAGGCACTTGTCGATGATCCGGCCCGCGGCCTCGGTGCAGAAGAGCTTGGCCTTGGCCGCGTCGGCGACCGTCAGCTCCCCGGCGTCGTGCAGCTCCAGCGCCCGATCGGTGAACGCCTGCGCGGCCTCCAGCTCGGCGGCGCACTCGGCCAGCACGAACTTGGTGTTCTGGAAGGACGCCACCGGCTTGCCGAAGACCGTACGGTCCTTGACGTACTCGGTGGCGAAGCGCACCGCCCCCGCCGCGGACGCGCAGGCGCCCACGGCGATACCGAGCCGCTCCACCACCAGGTTGTGGGTGAGGTACGAGAAGGCCCTGCCCTCCTCGCCCAGCAGGTTCTCCACCGGGACCTTGACGTCGGTGAAGGACAGCTCGGCGGTGTCGGAGGTCTTCAGGCCGATCTTGTCCAGTTTGCGGCCGACGGCGAAGCCCTCGGACGCGGACTCCACGCACAGGATGGACAGGCCGGCGCGGCGGTCCTCGGGGACGGCCGGGGAGGTACGGCAGACCACCAGGACCAGATCGGCGTAGGCACCGCCGGTGATGAACGTCTTGGCGCCGCTCAGGACGTAGTGCGTGCCGTCCTCGGACAGCCTGGCGGCCGTCGTCATGCCCGCCAGGTCGGAGCCCGAGCCGGGCTCGGTCATCGCGATGGCGGTCATGATGTCGCCGGAGGCGAAGCCCGGCAACCAGCGCTTCTTCTGCTCGTCGGTCCCGAACTTCATCAGGTACGGCAGGACCAGCGTGGTGTGCACGCTCGCCGAGCCCAGGCCGACGCCCGCCCGGGCCGTCTCCTCGGCGACCACTGCCTGGTAACGGTAGTCGTCGATGCCCGAGCCGCCGTACTCCTGCGGCACCTCGATACCGAAGACGCCCAGCGCCCCGAGCTTGCGGTAGAGCTCCCGCGGCACCCGCCCGTCCTGCAGCCACTGGTCGTAGTACGGCACGACCTCACCCGCGACGAAGTCCCGGAACACTGCCCGGAACGCTTCGTGGTCCTCCGTGAACACAGTGCGGCGCATCGGCGGTCCCTCCTGTCTGATCGGCTCACCCACACGGGCTCTTCCATGGAACGTTCGTTAAGTATATGGTGCGGAAACCCGCCCAGGGATCGGCTTCGACGCTGGCCGCAGCGGGCCGGACATTGACATCCGCGGCAACTGCAAGCACGCTCCTTCGAGGAACATGACCGAGTGGTCATACGACGCTCGGGGTGCGCACCACGGCGCACCGGAGCCGCTGCCGCCGCCTCTGCCAACGACGATGGAGGGAAGCCCGATGGGCAAGCACCTGCCCGACGCGGTCCGCCGACACGCCAGGGAACGGGGACACGCGCGCGCACTCGCCTGTGAGGGGCGCGTCCTCAGCTACAGCGAGTTCGACTCCCGTACCAACCGGCTGGCCCGCGCCCTGCTGGCGCAGGCCCCCGCCGGCTCGCGGATCGGCTCCCTCACCCGTACCCGGATCGAGCCCGGCGAGGTGCTGCTCGCCTGCGCGAAGGCCGGCCTGGTCGCCGTTCCGCTGAACTGGCGGCTGGCGGTGCCCGAACTCGTGGCCGTCGCGCAGAACGCCGAGCTGAAGATCCTGGTCGCCGAGCCGGACTTCCTGCCCGCCGCACTCGCCGTCCGCGACGCCGTGCCCGGGCTGCTGCTCGTGGTCACCGGCACGGAGCCGGCCGGCGACGTGGCGGCGTACGAGCCGTGGCTGGCCGCGCACCCCGACGACGACCCGGGGCGCGGCTCGGACGCCGACGTCGACGAGGTGACGCTCCAGCTCTACACCTCGGGCACCACGGGCCTGCCCAAGGGCGTACTGATCACGCACCGCAACCTCTACTCCGACCAGGAGACCCTGGACGAGTACCTGTGGGACGGCGAATCGGTCTCCTTCGACGCCATGCCGATGTTCCACATCGGCGGCTGCGGCTGGCTGATCAACGCGCTGTGTGCCGGTGCCTTCACGATCATGCTCCCGGACTTCGCTCCGGAGACCGCCGTCGAGGTCATGGAGCGGGAGGGTGTCACCCACGCCTTCTTCGTCCCGGCGGTGCTCCAGATGGTGACCGCGCTGCCGGGGATCGAGGCGCGCGACTTCTCCCGGCTGCGTCTGGTCGTCTACGGCGCCTCCCCGATCACCCCGGCGCTGCTGCGCCGGTCGATGACGGTCTTCGGCTGCTCGTTCATGCAGAAGTACGGGCTCACCGAGACCGTCGGCAACGTCGCGCGGCTGCTGCCGCACGAGCACGACCCGGACGGCGACCGCCAGTACCTGCTGCAGTCCACCGGCCGCCCCAAGCCGGATGTCGAGGTCATGGTCGTCGACCCGGTGACAGGCGAGCCCGCCCCCGCGGGCATGGTCGGCGAGATCTACACCCGCTCCCGGCACAACACCCCGGGCTACTGGAAGCGCCCCGAGGAGACCGACGCCCTCTACGCCGCCGACGGCTGGCTGCGCACCGGGGACGCCGGCCACCTCGACACGGACGGCTACCTCTACGTCACCGACCGCATGAAGGACATGGTGATCACCGGCGGGGAGAACGTCTACCCGATCGAGGTGGAGTCCGTCCTGGCGGAGCACCCCGCGATCGCCGACGTGGCCGTCATCGGCGTCCCGCACGAGAAGTGGGGCGAGGAGGTCACGGCCGTCGTGGTGCCCCGTCAGGGCGTCCCGGTGCCGACCGAGAGCGAGCTGATCGACTTCACCCGGGAGCGGATCGCCTCGTACAAGAAGCCGCGCCGTGTCCACTTCGTCGACGCACTGCCGCGCAACCCCAGCGGCAAGATCCTCAAGCGCGAGCTGCGGGCCGGCATCAGGAACGACTGAGGCCCCTCCCGAAGCGGCTCGGACGGTCTGCGAGGATGGATCGTCCGAGCCCTTGGGAGGAACCTTGCCCACCACGACCTGGGAGCGCCTCGCGCCCGAGCGCCGTGAGCGCGTGGTCGAAGCGGCGATGCGCGAGTTCGGTCGGCAGGGCTATTCCGCGGGCAGCCTCAACATCATCGCGCGAGAGGCCGGGGTCGCCAAGGGGTCGCTCTTCCAGTACTTCGAGGACAAGCTCGACTTCTTCACCGCCGTCGCCGAGCTGGCCGCGCAGCGGATCCAGGCCGCGATGGCACCCTGGGTCGCCCCGATCCCGGCAGACCGCAGCTACTACGAGTACCTGAGCGACGGGGTCGTCGCCTGGGTGCAGTGGTTCGGCGAGCACCCCGTGGAACGCGGCCTGGTCGCCGCCACCCACCTGGAGATCGACCCCGTCGTGCGCGAGCGGGTCCACCGCCCCGCGCGCAGGGTGTACGCCTCGGCTGTCCGGGGGCTGGTCGAACAGGCCCGCACCCGGGGCGACGCGTTCCACGACGACGCGGACGTCGACGCGTTCACCAGCCTGGTGTCGCTTCTGCTGCCGCATCTGGCGCTGGCCCCCTTCGAGCCCGGCTTCGACACCCTCCTCGCGCTGTACGGCTGCCCGCCCGACGAACGGGAGCGACGGGTACGGCGTCTCGTCCACAGCCTGTACGCGGGATTCGGCCCCGCGCCCTCGGACCGGGCCCGCAGCCACCGCTGACGGCTGCCGGGGCGGGCCGGTCGCTCCGGACCAGGCCGGTCACTCAGGGCCGTGTCCGGAAAAGACAATCGACTGTCCGTATCGGTCCTGCCCTCAGCCGAGCACGGTACATAGGCTTCCCGTGGGCGTTCCGCCCTTGGGCAGCACAGGCGCGGACCGACGGCGTCCGTGTCGCCGGCCGGAGCCGGTGGACCCCGGCTCAGCGGCGGCCACCCCATTCCCCCGCGGCGGCGGTCAAGGGTGTCCGCGCAGGGCCCAGCCGCCGGATCACGTCCGGCATCACACCGCACCCGGACGACGGCCCCCGTCTTCCCGCTGCCCGACGCGTTGCGGCGTTGCGGCGGCGTAGCGGGCACGGCAACGGCACCGCGAAGGCACCAGGCCCGTTGCGCAGAGCCGAGAAAGGAACGAACGTGCTGGAGGCTCTCGGCCTGAGCAGCGACGAGGAGCGCGTCTACCGGGCACTGGTCACCGACGGGCCGCAGCGCGCCGACGAGTTGCGCGACCAGCTCGGACTCCTCGCCGAACAGGCGGACGAGGTCATCGGCCGCCTGGCCGCCCAGGGCCTGATCACCCACGGCACTGAGGACCGGACGGAGTTGAGCGCCGCCCCGCCGAACGTCGCGGGAGAGGTACTGCTGCTGCGGCGCATGGCGGAGCTGCAGTCCGCCCGGGCGGCTCTGGGGCAGCTCGCCACGGCGTACCGCAAGACCCAGCACCGCTCCGGATCGCTGGACGGGATTCTGCAGATCCTGCCGCAGCGGGCCGTCGCGCAACAGCTCGAGCAGATCCAGCAGCGGGCCAGACGTGAGGTGCTGATGTTCGACGTCCCGCCCTACACCGCACAGGAGGCGGGGAGCCCGCCCAACGCGGTGCAGCTGGAGCGGCTGCGTGCGGGAGTGCGCTACCGGACCGTGTACGACCGGCTGTCGCTGGAGTCGGCCGGCGCAATCGATCGGATCACCGGCTACGTCTCGACCGGTGAGCAGGCGCGGGTGATGGACCGGATACCGCTGAAGATGGTGATCGTCGACCGGGAGCTGGCCCTGCTGCCCGTGGCCTCCAGGCCCGAGCGCGACCACAACGCGGTGCTGCTGTACCCCGGAGCCCTGCTGGACGCACTGCTCTCCCTTTTCGAGCTGGTCTGGTTGTGCGCGCTGCCCATCGATCCGGTCCTGCTCGGGGACCAGAACACCGCCGCGGACGCCGAAGGGGACCCGGCGGCGGCTGAGACCGCGCTGACACCGGCGGACCGCCGGCTGCTCACTCTCCTGCTGTCCGGCATGACCGACGACATGATCTCCCGCCAGTTCGGGATCGCACGGCGCACCGTCCAGCGCCGGGTGAAGACCCTCATGGCACAGGCCGGCGCCGAGACCCGTATGCAGCTCGGCTGGCAGGCCGCCCAACTGGGCTGGCTCCCCGCGCCGTGGAAGCGCACCGGGTTGCGGCGGGCTCAGCTGCCGCGCCAGCGGCAGCCGGGCGCCGTGCCGTGACCGGCTGCGGCGCGAGCGGCAGCCGGGCGCCGTGCCCGCGCGTCCGTAGGCCGCCGGCCTGCTCAGGTTCCCGCGACTCCCGGGAGTGCGCCCGGTAGTTGGCGCCTTTGTGCCACGCGTCGCAGACCCGTCACGACGTCCCTGTTCACCCACCGGGCCCGCTGTTAGCTTGGCGACCGCCCGGCCCCCGTCGGCAGCCCCGCACCGTCGGTTCGCGCCGGGCCACCACCCCACACCTCCGAACTTCCGCACCTGTCACGCGCATTGAACGACCGTCAGGTCGGCGCGGGACACCCGCGCGGAGAGGCCGTGGTTCCCTCGCATTGCGAAAGGAGCACCACCCATGCGCACAACGCGCACGCGGCATCGCGCCAGACCGGCGATGTCCGCAACGGTCCTGGCCACCGCGATATCCCTCGCGGTCACCGGCACCGCGATCGCCTCGCCCGATGCGGCGCCGGCGACCCCGGCCGCGGCACGGGTCCTGACCGACGGTTCCGGCACCACCGGCGCGCCGACGTCCTCCACCGTGACCCTGCTCACCGGGGACGTCGCGACGGTCACCACCGACGCCGACGGCCGCCAGGCCGTCACCATGACGGGTCCGACCGGCCCGGAGACGGTCTTCGAGGTCTACAACGACCAGCAGGGGCATCTGCACGCGATCCCCGAGTCCGCGCAGACGCTGGTCGCCGAAGGCACGCTCGACCAGGGCCTGTTCGACCTCACCCAGCTGATCGCCGACGGCTACCACGACGCCGGCACGGGCGACATCCCCGTCATCGTCGACTACGCGGACAAGCCGGCCGCCGGCTCCCTGAAGAGCCGGGCGGAGGCTCTCCCGGGCACGGACGCCACGACTCCGGTCACCGCGCTCGGCGCGATCGGCGCCAAGGTCGACAAGGACAAGGCCCGCGGCTTCCTGAAGGCCGTCGCCGCCGGCTCCAGGGCCGGACGCGACGCCGGGCTCGCCACGTCGTCCGCGGCGCCCGCCGGCGCGGCCGTGTCGAAGATCGACAAGGTGTGGCTCGACGGCAAGGTCAGGGCTTCCCTCGATGTGAGCGTCCCGCTGGTCGGAGCGCCGCAGGCGTGGGCGGCGGGCTTCGACGGCAAGGGCGTGAAGGTCGCCGTCCTGGACACCGGGGTCGACCTCAACCACCCCGACGTCAAGGACCGCGTCGTCGCCACGCAGTCCTTCGTCGCCGGGGTCCCCACCGTGCAGGACGGCAACGGCCACGGTACGCACGTCGCGTCGACCATCGCCGGCTCGGGCGCCGCGTCCGGGGGCACGTACAAGGGCGTCGCCCCGCAGGCCGACCTGCTGATCGGCAAGGTGCTGTCGGACAGCGGCAACGGCACCGACTCCTCGGTGCTGGCCGGTATGCAGTGGGGCGCCGCCAACGCCGACATCGTCAGCATGAGCCTCGGCGGCGGGCCGGGCGCCGACGGCACCGACCCGCTCAGCCAGGCCGTCAACGAGCTCAGCGCGTCCACGGGCGCCCTGTTCGTGATCGCCGCTGGCAACGCGGGGTCCGCCGACTCCACCATCGCCGCCCCGGGTGCGGCGGCGTCGGCTCTCACGGTCGGCGCGTACAGCAAGACCGACACGCTGGCGAGCTTCTCCAGCCGCGGTCCGCTGCGCGGCAACGCCGGCCTCAAGCCCGACATCGCCGCTCCCGGCGTGAACATCGTCGCGGCGCGGGCTGCCGGGACGACCAAGGGCACGCCGGTCAACGAGTCGTACACCAGCCTCAACGGCACCTCGATGGCCACCCCGCACGTCGCCGGCGCCGCCGCGATCCTCGCCCAGCGCCACCCCGACTGGAGCTGGCAGCGTCTCAAGGACGCGCTGATGAGCAGCTCCAAGTGGCTGGACGGCTCGACCCCGTACCAGCAGGGCGCCGGCCGACTGGATGTCGCCAAGGCCGTGAACAGCCACGTCACCGCCACCGGCCAGGCCGACTTCGGCCTGGTGGAGTGGGCGGACGGCACCCGTCCGAGCGAGTCCCGGACCATCACGTACACCAACAGCGGCGACCAGGAGCTGGTGCTCTCCCTCGCGGTGCAGGCGGGCGCGCAGGACGCGTTCAGCCTGTCCGCGTCCCAGGTCACCGTGCCCGCCGGCGGCACCGCCGCGGTGGAGCTGACCCTCGACCCCAACAAGGTGCCGGCGAAGGGCGACCTGGGAGGCACACTCACCGCCACCGCCGGCGACGGCACCGCGGTGCACAGCGTGATCGCGGCCGTCGTCGAAGGGGACCAGCACGGGGTCGTCATCGACTTCAAGGACCGCAACGGCACGGTCCCCGACTACGTCTCGATCACCCTCCAGAGCGATGACGGCGAGTTTTTCCAGAACGACAAGTTCTACAAGACCGCCACCAAGGAGTTCCGCGTCCCCAGCGGCCGCTACAGCATCATCGGCCTGATCCGGACCGTGGACGGCCCCATCACCAAGGCGACCGACCTGTTCTCGGTGCCCTCGGTCGACCTGAGTGACGGCGACCGGACGGTCACCGTCGACGCGACCAAGGCGAAGGACTTCTCCCTCAGCGTGACCGACGACTCGCGGCCCCTCGACCGCTCGTCGTTCAGCGTTGCCCTCCGCCGCCACGTCGTGGAGGAGGACGGCTACGGCGTGATGGGTGTCGCGGGCAGCCTGCACTGGGACAGCATGAAGTTCGGTGCGATCCCGGTCGACGACGTCCCCTTCGGCACCCTCGGCCTCCAGCACTGGGAGACGGTGCGCCAGCCGATCGTGCGGGCGTCCGTGGACGGTCAGCAGGGCGAGCCCATCGAGGCCCTGGTGCCCACCGAGTCCGGGCGCTTCGAGGGCACCAAGCGCCTCGAGTTGGTCTCCGTCGGCCGTGGCGCGGAGGCCGACTACACCGGCAAGGACGTGACCGGCAAGGCGGTGCTCGTCGAGGTCGCCAACCCGTCACTCGTCGGCGACCAGGTCCGCCTCGCGGTGGCCAAGGGCGCCGGCGCCGTGTTCACGATGCGCGACGAGCCCGGCGCCATCCGGACCATCGTCCCCGCCAAGACGCCGATCCCCGCGCTCGCGGTCGACTACGAGCAGGGCAGCCGGCTGCTTGAGCTGGCGGCACGCGGACCGGTGATGGTGCGCCTCGACGGTGTCGCCGAGAGCACCTACACCTACCAGGGCCACGTGGTGATCGACGGCATCCCGTCCGACCTGGCCATCCGCGCCGCCAAGCGGGAGTTCGCGGTCGAGAAGGCCGTGTTCCACAGTGACCAGGCCACGCGACGCGGCTTCGAGACCCGGCACAGCTGGGACACGGTCGACAACACCATGTCCACCCGGGCGGGCCAGTACATCACCCAGCCCGTCCAGCGGACCGACTACGTGCTGGCCGACCCTGACGTCCGCTACCAGCAGACGGTCAACACCATGGAGGCGGGCGGCGACACCCTGGTGGAGCCTGTGCGCACCCTCAAGGCCGGGGTCACCAACAACATCCGCTGGTACGACGCGCCCAGCCACCCGTCGGTCTACTCCCCGATGCCGTGCAGCCTCTGCCGCACCGACACCGGCATGACCTTCATCGTGGCCGCCCAGGGCGACTCCGACCCGACCCACTACAGCCCCACGGGCCCGATCAGGACCTGGTCGACGTACCGCAACGGAGAGCGGATCACGGACAGCACCAAGCTGCTGGTCCCGGAGCCGGCCGAGTACCGCTTCGTGCTGGACACACGGCGCGGGTCGGTGTGGGCCGCCTCCGACCAGAAGCTGTCCCCGACCACCCACACCGAGTGGACGTTCCGGTCGCAGGCTCCGACCACCGACGCGGTGCCGGGCTGCCTGGCCGACAAGCCCGGGGCGACGCTGTGCGAGGCCCTGCCGATCATGCACATCGGCTACCGGGCACCGGTGGACACCTACAACCGCACGGGCGCCGGTGAGACGTTCACCTTCGCCGTGAACGCGGTGCGGTCGGCCGACTACCGGGGCTCCGTCCCCGTCGTGAAGGCCACCGTCCAGGTGTCCTACGACAACGGCGCCACCTGGCAGGACGCCGTCGTCACCGGTGGCTCCAAGGGCCGGTACGAGGCCACCGTGCGGCACCCGAAGCTGTCCGCCACCGACGGCTTCGTCTCCATCCGCACCACCGTCGAGGACGCGGACGGCAACCGCACCGTCCAGGTCGTCAACCACGCGTACGGCCTGAAGTAGCAGACCTCCGGGGCGCGTCGTACGGCGCGCCCCGGGACCACCCCGTCCGCAGCAGCGCGCCCCTGGCGGACCTGCGATCTGCGGACGGCCACCGTACGCCCCGCCCGATGCCCATCCCCCGTGGGCACGGGCGGGGCGTACATCGACATGTACGGAGCAACCATGTACCAACGGATCCAGGCCCGCCGCCTGATACGGCTCAGACCGCTCTGCGCCGCGACGGCCTCCCTCCTGTGCCTTCTCTCAGCGCCCGGCGCCGCGGCCTCGAGTCCGGCCGCGGCCGCCACGGACGCCCGCACGGCGCAGGCTCTGTCCGCGCCGGGCGATGCCGTCAGGTCCCGCCTCACCCTCGTCACGGGAGACACGGTCACGTTGGCCACCCGGGGCGGCCGGGTGGAGTCGGTGGACATCGTCCCGACGGGCGGGCGGCCCACGGCGTACCACACCACGACCGGCGCCAACGGCGATCTGTACGTCTACCCGGAGGCGGCCACCGACGAGGTCGACGCCGGGCTGGTCGACGCGGAACTCTTCAACGTCACCCGGCAGTTGCGGGACGGCCTGGCCGACTCCGCGTCCGACCGGATCCCGGCGCTCGTGCGCTACGCGGGCCGGCCGTCGGCCGCGGCCCTGCGGGACGCCGCCGGCGACCTCCCGGCGAGTGAGCGCGGCGTCGTGCTGCCGAAGCTGGGCATGGGCGGCGTCGAAGTCGAGAAGAAGAACGCCGAGGACTTCTTCCGGGCCGTCAGCGCCGACGGCGGCGACGGGCCCGAGGTCACCAAGGTCTGGTACGACGGGAAGGTCAAGGCCGACCTGGACCGGAGCACCGCGCAGATCGGCGCGCCCGAGGCGTGGGCTGCCGGGTACGACGGTACGGGTGCCAAGGTCGCCGTACTGGACAGCGGGATCGACCTCACCCACCCCGACTTCGCCGGCCGGATCGCGGAGTCCAGGAGCTTCGTCGCGGGCGAGGACGTCCGCGACGGTTTCGGCCACGGCACCCATGTCGCCTCGATCGTCGCGGGGTCCGGGGCGGCCGCCGACGGGAAGTACCGGGGCGTCGCGCCCGGCGCCGACCTCATGATCGGCAAGGTCCTGAACAACAAGGGCGGCGGGGACTTCTCCGAGGTGCTCGCCGGGATGGAGTGGGCCGCCGCCGCGGGCGCCGACGTCGTCAACATGAGCCTGGGCACCACCGCCATCGGCCCGCGCGACGCGCTGACCGACGCCGTGGACGCGCTCAGTGCCTCCACCGGCACCCTGTTCGTGATCGCGTCGGGCAACTACGGCCCCGACGAGATCAGCGTCGCCACCCCCGCCACCGCCCCGTCGGCGCTCACCGTCGGCGCGGTCGACCGGAGCGACGCACTGGCCGCGTTCTCCAGCCGGGGTCCGCGGATCGGCGACGCGGGCATCAAGCCCGAGATCACCGCCCCGGGCGTGGGCATCGTCGCGGCGCGTTCGGCCGGCACCGTCCTCGGCACGCCCGTCGGGGACCGGTACACCACCATGAACGGCACCTCGATGGCCACCCCGCATGTCGCGGGAGCCGCCGCGATCCTCGCGCAGCGCCACCCGGAGTGGAGCGGCGCGCAGATCAAGGCCGCGCTGACCGGGCATGCCAAGCCGGTGAGCGGTCAGACCGTGTACCAGCAGGGCTACGGCCGCCTGGACGTCCCGGCGGCGCTGGACGCGGAACTGAACCTCGCCGGGATCGTCGACTACGGCCTGGTCCTCTGGCAGGACGGCACGTTCGACAAGCGCCCCCGCACGCTCACCCTCAGCAACTCCGGTTCCGAGGCGGTGACGCTCGACCTGGATCTCGCGGTACGCGACACGAAGGGCAATCCGCTGCCCGACGGCGCGCTCACCCTCCAGGGCGCCGACGGCGGCTCCGTCACCGTCCCGGCCGGCGGCAGCGCCGAGGTGACCGCCGTACTCGACCCCAACCTGGTGCCCGCCGAACGCTGGACAGGCGCGCTGACCGCCACCGCCGCGGACGGCCGCACGGTGCACACCCCCGTGGGCTTCATCAAGGAGGCCCCCAAGCGCGCCCTCACCATCGACTTCAAGGACCGCTTCGGCGGCACCCCGCCGCTGGTCGAAATGACCGTGCAGGGGCTGGACAACAAGTTCGTCGCCGGCTACCGGCTGCGCGGCCGGGACAGCTACACCCTGCGGCTGCCTCTGGGCCGGTACTCGGTGATGGGCACCCTCACCACCGACGACCCGGCGCACCTGGAGACCGTCGACTTCGCCACCGACGTGTTCGCCTTCCCCGAGGTCGACATCACCCGGCAGGATCAGGCGATGACCGCGGACGCACGCCAGGCCCGCGACCTCTCCCTGCAAATCCGCGGTGAGGACCGCCCGCTGGAGGGCTCGCACTTCTCCCTGCAGATGCAGCGCACCTCGCCGGACGGCGCGCAGCTGCAGCTGCGCGGCGTCACCGACACCATCGCCGCGTCCGACAAGAAGTACGGGATCGTGCCCAGCGCGAAGGCGGAGACCGGCGAGTTCGTGCTCTCCACCACGATCGCCGCCCGCGAGCCGCTCCAGCGGCTGGCGGTGACCAGCCCGGTGCGCGAGC
Organism: Streptomyces sp. NPDC051940; assembly: GCF_040680895.1. Classification (NCBI taxonomy): domain Bacteria; kingdom Bacillati; phylum Actinomycetota; class Actinomycetes; order Kitasatosporales; family Streptomycetaceae; genus Streptomyces; species Streptomyces sp. NPDC051940. The sequence goes on from NZ_JBFAXR010000006.1 coordinate 140,720, forward strand.
AGATCGCTGTCCGCGCCCCGGTCAACGCCACCCGCTTCGACGGGACGATGGACCTGGAACTGGTCGACGCGGGCGCCGGCTCCCAGGCCGAGATCGACGCCGCGGGAGTCGCGGGCAAGGCGGTGCTGATCACCTCCGACAACCTCGTCGGCATCACCGACCAGGCCCGCCGGGCCGCCGCCGGCGGCGCCAAGGCGCTGGTCGCCGTGCCGCCGCGGGAGGGCCCGCGGTACTCGTTCGTGGGCACCAACCTGCCCATCCCGGTCACCGTCGCCGACTACCAGGACGGCCGCAGGCTGCTGGAGCTGACGGCGGGCGGCTCCCCGGTCACCGTCGCCTTCGGCGGTGTGTACGAGTCCGGGTACACCTACACCGCGCAGTACTACGACACCGGGGCGCTGCCGGCCGACGCGACGCATGTGGCCGACCAGGACGACTTCGCCACCGTGGTCAACACCTTCCACTCGGACCGGACCCGGCGGGTGGGCTGGGAGTTCCTGAACACCTCGGGCCCGTACGCAATGCCCTCGATCCAGACCGGCCAGGCGCTCGGCCAGGGCGGGACCCGGGTGGACCACATACTGGCCGACGAGGAGATCGCCTACCAGCAGATGGTGCTGCCGCACACCTCGTACTCCGCCCAGCTGGTCGGGCCCTGGACGGTGCACGCGCATCCGCGCCGCACCACCCGCGACACCTGGTACGCCGCGCCGATGCATCCGGCCGCCTACACCGACCGGGCTTGCTCGTTCTGCCGCACCGACGCGGGGACCGTGTTCACGGACAACGTCGGCGGCGACGGGGAGCGGGAGCACGCCATGGTCAGTGGCCGGCTGCCCACATGGACGTACTACCGCGACGGTGTCCAGGTGACCGACGTCCGGCAGTTGATGGTCCCGGGGCCGGCCGACTACCGGGTGGTCATGGACACCAAGCGGTTCAGCAACCCCGTCGGCGTCTCTCTGGGCACCACCACGCGCACCGAGTGGAGCTTCCGCTCCGCCGCCCCGCAGTCCAAGGCCGTCAAGGGCTGCGAGACGGTGGTGCCCGGCGCCACCCGGTGCGAGGCGCTGCCGGTCCTGCTGCTCGACTACCGGCTGCAGCTGAGCATCCTCAACGAGGCGCCCGCCGGCCGGAGCTTCGAGTTCGCGGTGCGGGCGACCCGCCCCCAGGGGACGGACCAGGCGGCGGCTGTCGCCGGGGCCAAGGTCTCGGTCAGCTACGATGACGGCGTCACGTGGAGCGACGCCCGGATCAGGCGTGACGACCCGGACTCCTTCGAGGTCACCGTCGGCCACCCCGCTCTCGCAGCCACCAACGGCTTCGTGACGCTGCGCACAGAAGTCTGGGACTCCGAGGGCAACCGCACGGTGGAGACCATCAATCGGGCCTACGCCCTGAAGTAGCCGCACCACCCCGCGTACTGCCGCCGCCCTCTCATACGAGGGGGCGGCGGCGGTACCGGATCCCCCGGCGACTCACGCCGCCGCGGTTGCCAGGCTGTGAATGCCTGCCCGCTCCGGCTTATACACGACCCGAGGCCCGCTGAGAACGGAACAGACACGAGTGTCCCACCACCCCGAACAGCAGCTCCCGCCAGGTGAGCGCCGGATCATCGGACGAGGACCCGAGGACTGGGACCGGCCGCGGGGCATCGCCCCCGTCCTGGTGCTCGCCGACTTCGCCGCCGAGCACGGCATCGGGACCACGCAGTGCCTTGCCGACAGCGGAATCGCCCCGGAGTGGCTGGACGAGCCGCACCGCCTGATCCAGGCCCAGCAGGAACTCACCGTCGTACGCAACGTGCTGGGCCTGCTCGGCGACCGGCCCGGGCTCGGGCTGGAGGTCGGCTCGCGCTTCCACCTGACCACGTCCGGTGCCTGGGGCTTCACTCTGATGAGCTGCGAGACGATGCTCGAAGTGACCCGGACATCCCTGGAGTTCGGCTCCCTGACCTGTGTCTTCTCCGCCATCACCGCAGAGGTCGACGGACGGGACCAGGTGTCCCGGCTGGCCGGTGGCGCGATTCCCACCGACGTCCGCAGGTTCCTGGTCGAACGGGACTGTGCGGCCATCACCGTGATGCACCGGGAGGTGCTCGGCGACGAGGTCGCCGGGTTCCTGCGCCGGGTGGTGCTCGGGTTCCCCACCACCGACCCCCGGCCGTACGAGGAGTTCTTCGGCGTTCCGGTGTCCTTCGGCTCCGATGCCACCGAACTCGTCCACGACCCGGCCCTGCTCGACCAACCGCTGCCGCAGGCCCACCCGCACGCCGCCCGGCAGGGGGCGGAGCTGTGCCGCAGACTCGTGGCCGACCGGCGGGACCGGGGAGGGGCCGCGCAGGCGGTACGGGCCCGGCTCGCCCGGCTCGGCGGGGCGGACGACGGGATCGACCGGACGGCGCGCGAACTCGGCATGACCGCACGGACCTTGCGCCGCAAGCTGGCCGCCGAAGGCGCCGGCTACCGGCAGCTGGTGGACGACGCCCGGTTCGCCAGGGCCCGGGCCGAGCTGGTCCGCGGGGTGCCGACCGAGGAGGTCGCCCGGCTTCTCGGGTACGCCGAACCGTCCAGCTTCATCCGGGCCTTCCGGCGCTGGAGCGGGACCACCCCCCAGCGCTGGGGCAGCGGGCGCTGAGGCGTCACCCCCTGAGAACAGTCGGACCCGCACCCTCCGACCAGGGTGCGGGTCCGACCGGTTCAGGAAGGGATCAGAGCGAGGTCCAGGCGCTCGGGACGACGCCGGCGAGACGGCCGCTGATCAGCTCAGCAGCCTCGGTCACGATCCGCCGGATGAGCTCGTCGACCGTGGGTACGTCGTCGATGAGGCCCTGGACCAGACCCGCGGTCCAGATGCCGAGGTCGAGGTCGCCGCTCTCGAAGACCTTGCGGCCGCGGGCACCGGCGACGAGTTCCCGGACGTCCTCGAACGCGCCGCCGCCGTTCAGGATGCCCACGACCTCGGTGCTCACCGGGTTCTTGGCGACCCGGGCCGTGTTGTTGAGGGTACGGAAGATCAGCTCCGTGTCGTGCTCGCTCGCCTCGACGAGGCGCTGCTTGACCCGCTCATGGACCGGAGCCTCGGCCGTGGCGAGGAACCGGGTGCCCATGTTGATGCCGTCGGCGCCGAGCGCGAGCGCGGCGACCAGACCGCGTGCGTCGGCGAACCCGCCGGACGCGACCATCGGGATGGTGATCTTCCGTGCGGCGGCGGGGATCAGCACCAGGCCCGGGATGTCGTCCTCACCGGGGTGGCCGGCGCACTCGAACCCGTCGATGGAGATGCCGTCCACGCCCAGGTCCTGGGCCTTGACGCCGTGGCGGACGCTGGTGCACTTGTGCAGCACCTTGACGCCGGCGTCCTTGAACGCGGGCATGTGCTCGGCCGGGCTGAAGCCCGCCGTCTCCACGACCTTCACACCCGACTCGATGATCGCGTCGCGGTACTCGGCGTACGGCGGCGGGTTGATCGACGGCAGGATGGTCAGGTTCACCCCGAACGGCTTGTCCGTCATGTCCCGGCAGCGGGCGATCTCGTCGCGCAGCGCCTGCGGGGTCGGCTGGGTGAGCGCGGTGAGGAACCCGAGGCCACCGGCGTTGGCGACCGCCGCCACCAGCTCGGCCCGACCCACCCACTGCATCCCGCCCTGGACGATGGGGTGCTCGACCCCGAAGACGTCGCAGAACCTCGTGCGAATCACTGTCGGTTCCTCCTGTGTGCACCGGTGGCTCGCAGCCACGACTCGCACCGAGTTTATCAATCGATCGTTAAGTACCTGTATGAGACGCTTGCCACAGCGCACGTCTCATACCGCCGCCCGCACCAGCCCGTCGGCGGTGGCCGAGGCGACGAGCCGCCCAGCGCAGAACGCCTGGAGCCGGGTGTGCAGGCGCCCGGCGCCGTGGTGCACGTTCTCCGCGCGCAGCAGCACCCAGTCCCGCAGGGTGAAGTCCTCGTGGAAGGTGACGGACTGGGAGAGCACGACGCGGGTGCCGAGCCCCCCTCGCCGCTCCCGCTCCGCCGCCCCGTACGGGCGCAGCGCGGGAGGCACGACGAACAGCTCCATGGCGTGGGCGAGCAGCGCCCGCGACGGCGACGCGCCCTCGGCCATCTCCTTGCACCGGAGCCACACGTCGACCGCGGCCGGCCGGCCCGCCGCCCCCGCCAGCGCCGCCGGGCCTCTCTCGACCAGCGTCTCGAACGGGAGCCGCGGCTCGGTGAACGGCTCGCAGGCGTCCGGCCCGGGAAGCTCCTCGGGTGCCCGGGTGGTGTGGCTGAGGTAGTCGGCTTCGCGCGGGCCGAGCATCGCCAGCGACCGGCAGTGCTCGCGCCCCCGCTGGGCGAAGACGATCTGCGCCGTGGTGAGGGTGCGGCCCTCCTGGACGGCGTCGACCGCGATACCGAGCGGCTCGTCCAGCTTCCCGCCACGCGGGAAGACCGTGTGCAGGGTCTGTACCGCGCGGCCGGGGAACCGCCGTTCGGCGGCGACGACGGCGAGCCCCAGCAGGGTGGCCCCCGGCACCCGGCCCACCCCCACGTCCAGTGGACGGGCGGTGAACCGGCCGGGTGCGGTCTGCTCCGGCTCGAGTGCCGCGGCCAGCTCCTCCCAGGTCACGGCAGGGCGATGGGGAACGCCAGGGCCGGCTTCTCCAGCAGGTCCAGGAGCGTCGGCAGCGCCTTCGTGTCACCCTCGACGGTCATCGCGCCCGCTTCCAGCGCCTCGGCGAAGGTGGTGGCGCCCAGCAGGACGCGGTCGAGGGCGGCACGGGTCAGCATGATCACCGTCTGCGGCTGCTCACCGCCGACGGCCTCGCCGCGGATCGGGGTGAGGACACCGTTGGCCAGCAGCAGTGTCCAGCTCTCGGCCGGGTCCGTGAACTCCCAGCGCAGCACCAGCCGGTGGGCCGCGGCGCGCGGGCCGTCCAGGCGTACCGCCCAGGACTGGAAGATCTGGAGGGTGGACAACGCGGGGGCCATAGTCCACTTGCTGTCGCCGGTGATGGTCCGGCGCTTGTCGGCCGGGCGGCGCAGCTCGGTCGCCCCGGACAGGTAGAAGTTGCGCCAGGTGCCGTTCTCGGCGCCGTGGCCGAGGCGGGTGAAGACCTCGGCCTGGAGCGTACGGGCCCCGGCATGGTCGGGCTCGGCGAAGAGCACGTGGCTGAGCAGCTCGGCGGCGAAGCGCAGGTCGTCGGAGTCGACGTACCCTTCCGCGCGCGCCACGGCCTCGTCGGCGCCGCCCAGGAGTTCGACGTAACGCCGGCCCTGCTCCTGCGGCGGGTGCTGCCACAGATGGGCGGGGTTGCCGTCGAACCAGCCCATGTAGCGCTGGTAGACGGCCTTGCTGTTGTGGCTGAGCGAGCCGTAGTAGCCGCGGGCGTGCCAGGCGCGGCCCAGCTCGCCGGGGAACTCGGTGAGCTCCTCGGCTATCTCGCGGCTGGTGAGACCGCGGTTCATCAGCCGTACGGTCTGGTCGTGCAGATAGGCGTAGGCGTCGCGCTGCTGCGAGAGCAGGGCGGTGAGCTCGGCCCGGCCCCAGGTGGGCCAGTTGTGCGAGCCGATGAGGACGTCGGAGCGGTCGGCGAAGAGCTGGACGGTCTCCGTGAGGTAGCCGGCCCACGCCTGGGCGTCGCGGACCTCGGCTCCGCGCAGGGTCAGCACGTTGTGCAGGGTGTGGTTGGCGTTCTCCGCCACCAGCAGCACGCCGCGGTCGGCGAACAGCAGGTTCATCTCGCTCGGGGCCTCGGTGCCCGGGGTGAGCTGGAACTCCATCCGCACCCCGTCGACGGTGACCTCCTCGCCGGTGTACGTGATGGTGGTCGTCGGCGGGATCAGGCTGACGCTGCCGCGGGAGCCGGCCTGGGCCAGGCCGAAGCCGATCGCGCCCTCGGGTCCGGCCTGCAGCTGGCCGCCGTACATGTAGGTGGCACGGCACAGCATGGCGGGCCCGGCGAAGACGTTCTCGCTGACGGCGTGCTGCATGAAGCCGGCGGGGGCGATCACGGCGACCCGGCCGGCGGCCACGTCGGCGCGCGTCGTCACGCCGAGTACGCCGCCGAAGTGGTCGGTGTGGCTGTGCGAGTAGACCACGCCGGTGACCGGACGGTCGCCGCGGTGCTCGCGGTACAGGGCGAGGCCAGCGGCCGCGCACTCCGCACTGACGAGCGGGTCGATGACGATCACGCCGGTGTCGCCCTCGACGATGGTCATCTGCGAGACGTCGAAGCCGCGGATCTGGTACACGCCGGGGACGACCTCGAACAGGCCGTCGAGGGCGTTGAGCCGGCCCTGCCGCCACAGGCTCGGGTTGGCGGTGTCGGGGCAGTCCTCCTCGAGGAAGGACCAGCGCTCGTTGTCCCAGACCACACGCCCGTCCGCGCCGCGGATGACGCAGGGGTCGAGTCGGGCGACGAGTCCGCGGGTCGCGTTCTCGAGGTCGGTGGGGTCGTCCCAGTCGAGGTGGGCGTAGAGCTCGGGCTTGCTCATGGCACTTCACTTCCGGTGTGCGGGCGGGGCGGGAACCAGGGGTGGTACGTCATGGCCCGCCGCGTGCGGCGGCGGCTGGCGCGCCCCGGCGCCGGTCAGCAGCGTCTGGGAGGGCGCCAACAGCGGCTGGTGGCCGATGCTCTGG